>DMTG01000259.1 GCA_003477345.1 Succinivibrionaceae bacterium
TTAGCAAGAGGAGGAAGTCAATTCTAATAATCTACCTCGATCAAATTTTATATGCTGAAAAATCGAAGTTTGTTTCTCTGAGTGCTAATCTGTCGTCTAATGGCTTTATAAAATTAATAAACTTTAGGCAGGTTATCCGAGACACACATGAACTTGAACAAGCTACTAAAGGTTTTTGCTGTTTCCTATGCTGCAGGAACGATTGGCATATGTTCCGCAAATTCTGTGGAAGGTAAAACTGTCGCTTTTATTCCTAAGATTGTTGGTAATGAATTTTTTGATTCTGCTGCAGAGATAAGTCAAAAGTTTGCCAAAGACTGGGGCTTTGAGGTTCTGTACATGGGAAGCAGAATTGCCGATGTTGAGGAAGAGTCGAAGATAGTCAGTCAGGCTATTGAAAAGGGCGTTGATGCCATATGCATATCCTCAGTTGATCCTGAGGGACTCAATGAAGAGCTAAAAAAAGCCATCGATGCCGGTATTACCGTGGTTACCTGGGATTCTGATGTTAACAGCAGTTACAGAACAATCATGGTCTCTCAGGGGACTCCTGAAGTACTTGGTCATATGCTTGTAGATCTTGCGGTAGATTCTCTTGAAAAAAGAGGCGTCGATCCTGATAAGAAAGAAGTTAAATACGCCTGGCATTACTCTCAGAACAACGTTGCCGATCAGAATTCCTGGCAGAAGGCCGGAGAAAAATATATCAAAGAAAATTATCCTAACTGGATAAATGTTGCACCTAAGAATTTTTATTCTGAACAGGATTTTGACAAGGCTATTAAGATTGGCAATCAGATCATAAAGCAGCATCCTGATATTGATGTAATCATATGCAATGATTCAACTGCACTGCCAGGCCAGCTCGAGGCGCTTAAGGAAAAAGGCCTCGATAAGCATGATATTACTGTAACCGGTTTTGCCTCTCCTAATCCTATAAAGCAGTATGTAAAAGATGATCTTATTGAGCAGTGGGGCCTCTGGGACTGCGGTTTTCAGGGGGCTATAGCCAGTTATATAGCAGCTTACATCGATTCAGGTCATTCTCTGGGAGTAGGGGATGAAATAATTATTCCAGATATCGGTACCTTCAAGGTGATGCCTAATGACTGCCTGGTTGAAGGAGCTGCTACAGAAAAAATAAACAATGGCGTTGTGCTTCTGTATGAGCGACTGATTTTTACAAAAGATAATGTAGATAATTATAATTTTTAACTGATATAAATAAAAAAATGCATTTTATTCTAGGTTTGTTAAGTGCTGTTGCTTTGCTCGCATATGGAGTTTCAGTTACTAAAAATACAGTTTTAAGAGCTCTGGGATCGTCTATTGATTCTGTTATAAACCGCTCTTTAAACTCCAGCATTAATGCGCTGGGCGTGGGGCTTGGTACTACAATGCTGGTACAGAGCAGCACGGCTACCTCGCTTTTAGTGTCTTCCTTTATGAAAAAGGGCGTCCTAAGTTTAGGCACTGCACTTGTGATAATGCTCGGGGCCGATCTGGGTACGGCCGTCATGGTAAGAATCCTTACCTATGATCTGTCTTTACTCTGTCCTCTCCTGCTTACGGTCGGAACCTTCTTTTATCTTTCGTCTGCCGAAAGACCCAAACTGAGAAATTTCGGGGGAATTGCATTAGGTCTCGGCCTTATTCTGCTATCGCTCTCTCTAATAGTAAAAGCAACGCAGCCTGTCTTAAAATCCAATCTCACATATATGCTGATGGAATCCCTGACAGGGCAGATAGCGTTTTCTATCCTGCTAGGCGCTGTGTTTGCTGTTATCTGCTATTCAAGTCTTGCTGCCGTTCTGCTGACATCTCTTCTTACTTCATCTGGATCTATTGGTCCTCAAAGTGCGATTGCAGTTGTCATTGGAGCCAACCTCGGTTCCTGCCTTTTAGAGATCATGGGAGCCCAGAGACAGGGCGCTGATGCCAAGCGCGTGATGCTGGGCAATACTATTTTCAAACTGGCAATTGCGCTAATCTGTGTGCCGATTCTTTCTCTGATTGAGAAACTTCAGCAGAGAACAATTGAGTTATCCGAGTTTGTTTTATGGTTCCATGTCGGTTTCAACGCCATTGTATGTCTGCTGATGTTTCCGTGTGTAGGCTATGTTTCAAAGCTTTTGTTTGTGATTATTCCCAAGCAGCCGGAACTTCCAGATCCTGATGCCCCTAAGCATCTTGATAAAACGGCTTATATGGATCCTAATCTGGCACTTGGCAATGCCAAGCGCGAGGTTCTGTCCATCGGAGACTATCTTCTTTCCATGATTGTAAACGTAGGAAAAGTGCTTAATTCTGAGAAAAATTCAGGGCCTGACAATCATACTTTAAAATCGCGCATAAGACGGATTGCCTCTGATATAAGTGATTATTTATCCGGCATAAGCTGTGATTCTGACACTGAGAGAAAAAAGCTTAAGCAGTGTCTGTTAACCTCTGTAAAAATCAGCGAAAGCGCTCAGATTATTCAGGTTATTGAAAAAAGACTTTTGAAAATAATCGCAGTGTATGGCTCTCAGCTGTCTCAAGAAGACAGAAATTCACTTGCTAAAATTAATGACTGCTGCAAAAAAACTTTTGAATATGCAATGGGGTCGTTTGCGCTGGGAGGAAAAGAGGCCAAAGTCAGCTTTGTTGAAAGCCGCAGGGAATTTATGGGGCTTATCAATAACTATTCAGCTGCGAGATTTGCAATTGGCAGCGTCAAGCCAGGGCAGGATTCAGAATTGAGGTTCAATATGAGTATGCTCGAGATGCTGGAGCATTACAGGCAGATGTCAGGAGTATTTGAATCTTTATCTGTGAAATCTATTAATAATGTTAAACAGTCAGAAGAATAGAATTGTTTTTTAGAGTAGAGTTTATAACAGCTACGTTTTGGCTTAAAAAAACACAAAGAAATTTTCTTAACACATAGGAGTCTTATATGAAAAAGCTATCAGCAATTATGGCTGGTCTGGTTCTTGGTACT
>DMTG01000141.1 GCA_003477345.1 Succinivibrionaceae bacterium
TAAAATTTAAGTATCAAACTCGGGTAAAAGTGCAGATTTTATCAACCATATTGATTTTTAAGATTAATGTTAAGTACCAGAATAGACATTAATGAAGTTTGCGGTTTAAATTAATGGCAGAGCGTTTTGGCTTTTTATCTTATTTTTCAATAACCGCATTTTTACTGTCAGGACTGCTTTTTTAGCAGAATTTCTCTGGAGTACTCGCTGAATGCTCAGGCTGCAATATGCTGATTCTGTGACGGACCAGACATATTTGTTCTGCCTGCTACTGCCGGCAGCTGCTCTTCCGTATTGCCGAGAGTTCCTCCCTGCAGCAGAATCTCAAGCTCCTCTCTTTTTAAAGATTTAGGGAGCAGGCCTTCTTCCAGCATGATTCTGAACGTGCCATGATTAAGCTGTCTTGAGGTCAAATCCACCCCATATTTATCGATATGGATGATAAACACCACATTTTAGAAAACACGAGATTTTGTGTACAGAATGGCTTTGTAAAGCCAAACAGCACCTCTAAATGTGGTGTTTTATTTGGCTATGGTGTCAATCCACATGCAACGATCTTCTTCTTCAGATCATCCTCTGTATAGTTTGCCTTAGCATTCTTCCATTCGTCAGGAAAGTCGCATTTTTCCATGGCTTTTCTTAACTGTTCTTCTGATGGGGTCGTATAGATTTTGGTCGTTTCCGTACTGGAATGTCCAATAAAGGAAGAGACTATCTCGATTGGCGTTCCCTTTTGATAAAGAGCTGTAGCCTTACTACGACGAAATGCATGAGGATGTACTCGTTTGGGTATGGTTGGATCATGCTCACGAGCTAACTCTGCTGCCTGATTTACTATTGTCTCTACGGTCTTAACAGTCAATGCTACGGGCTTTTCCTTGCGTATGCTGTAAAAAAGAGGCGTATCTGGTGACGATGATTCATGGAATATTCTGATATAAGCCTTAAGCATCTCTGCGGTTTCTTCCTTGATTGGAGTGTAACGCTGCCTTTTCCCTTTTCCCATAACATTAAGCCTGGATTTACCGTCGATGTTTATAACATCCTTTACCTTTAAAGCTGTTAGCTCGGAGGCTCTCATAGCACATTCATACAGTATAAGCAGTATCAATGCATTTCGTTTTCCCTTTTCAGTAGTGATAACAGCCTTAAGCATTGAGGATATATTGCCCTCAGTCAATAATGTTTTTTCCTGCTGAATCACCTTCATCTTTGGGATCTGTTTAAGACTGAGGTATATAGAGCAGGCCTTAAAACAAAACTCTGACACAAACACAACATAACAACGCAGATGAGAAAGACGCAGATTGCGGGTAGCTGCCGATATTTTGTGTTCAGTGATTTCGTAATTCAACCAATCCCGGATAAAATCAGCAGTACAGTGTGAAATACTGAATACATCAGGACCTAATCCTCTGACTTGCCATGCGTAGCGCACCAGCAGACTTAGAGAGCTTGTAATGGAATTTATGGTGAACTTGCTTCGTTGCAATCTCTTCAGTTCTACATTTAGGTATCTGAGCGTGTGATCACAGAATAGTGGTATTTTCTCATTCTGTGGGACTTGAGATGCTCTTTCCATATAAGCCCCAATTAGAGCTTTTTCATTAGTTGTTAAACGCATCTCTCACCTCCTGAGGGATCACATCATCAGATTCCATAATGAATCTGTCTATGGCCTGACCATTTTGACTGACGCTGTGGTAGTAATAATAGGTATTTGCAACAGAGGAATGACCTAGGCTCTTGCTCAGTACTGGTAACATTTTTTTGAAATCAATACCTTGAGAAGCCCATAGATCAACGATATGCACTGTGTAGGCATGACGAAGGCAGTGAGGAGTAATCAAATCACCTTCACAACTATCTTTAAAACATTTTTTCCACTTGCGCTTGAGCCATTTTTCAAAGGTCTCCCTCCAAAGTCTTCCTTTAGCATTTCCTGGAAAAAAATATGGTCGTTGAGGGATCTGCTGTTCCATTGCATTATCATATTCACGTAGAAGTCTGGCTAGCCCCTCATCAAAGGCTACGATACGATTTTTATTGTTTTTGGAGCAGCGAATGTAAAGTGTGCAATCAGTAAATCTTACCTCGTGTCGTTGCAAATCCAATGCCTCACTAATCCTAAGACCAAGTAGAAATAGCAATCTAAAGACCACAGCATAACTGACGGCATATTTCCAGTTCTTTATCTTCTCCTCACAAGTTGCCTCATCATCGACAAACCTTGCAAATTTCTTCAGTTTTTCGACTGTCGGTATGATTGTTTTTTTCGGGCTTGATCTTCTGAATTTTCCTTTTGGTGGTAAGAAGCAATCGATACCCTGTCTTATCAGAAAAAATGCAAAATATCTAATACAACTGTTTATATTTTGCAGGTAAGAGCCACTTACTCCTCTATCAGCAACTTGCTCCATATAGGCGTCAAAAGCCTCCCTGCTGAGGAGTCCGTCATCGAAAGTTCCTTCTAACAGAAAGGTATCGAACGAATGAAGTGTTAATGCGTAATCGTTGCAGGCAGTCTCATGCGTACGGCGCCTGCTCTCTATGCACTCCTGCATCTTTGCCCCGAGTTTAGATCGGAATGTGTAATTCCTGTAATAATGTTCGGCTTTCATTTCAGTACCTCCAGCTCCATTTCAAAGCCTTCAAACGGATAGCAACACTGCCTTAGCATTTCGGTGTCCGTGCTGATGTAGGCATGGACAGTATTGGCATCAGAATGCCCAAGACATTCAGCTATTTCCTCAAAGTCAGTACCAG
>DMTG01000029.1 GCA_003477345.1 Succinivibrionaceae bacterium
CAGCAGTTCATCCTGAAGCTTGAAAAATTCCGGCGGCAGCGGATGCTTAGGCTCTCTCATGTTCATAAGTCCGCGCAGCAGCGCTCTCTGAGCGGCATAATCCTCTCCGAAGTGAGAGGCCTGCTCATTGCAAGATGGCATATCCTTAAGCAGAATTGTTATAAGTTTCTGAATTAAGCTTAAACGATCCATCAGAACTCCTTTTATAATCTTATATGTCTGTTTGCTTCTCTGATTATACGCAAGCTTTCTTTTAGCTACAAAAAAGCCCTGTGTATTTTGCAACACAGGGCTTGTCTTTTCTGTTAGTTTATTGATTTCAATAAACTACCTTCTGCTAGAATTTTACTAGTTGATTTTTATAGCGGTAGCCGACGGCTGCTTTTTCTCCTGCTTTTTCAGACTTACGTCCAGCTCGCCGTTTACGAAGGCTGCATTAATGTTGCCCTCCGCTGCATCCACATCGTCAAAATAGAACGATCTGAAATAGCTGCCAGAAGTGCGCTCCCTTACCAGATAGCCAGAGTCATCCTTCTTCTCCGAGCTCTTGTTGTGAGAAGCGCTGATGGACAGAGTACCGTCCTTGAAATCCACGTGAATGTCCTCTTTTCTGACGCCCGGCATGTCAGCTTTGAGCTGATAGTGATCACCGCAGTCTTTTAGATCAACTTTTATGCTGTCTTCTTTTAACAGCGGTGAGAAAAAGCTGCCGAACTCACTTAGAGGGCTTGCGAACAGATCAAATATTGTAGGAGCGCAAAACTGACTGCGAACGTCATCGCGATTAGCAACATTATTACCGTTTGATACCATAATATTTCTGTTACTCATTTTATGTCTCCTTTTACTTTCTTTATATTTCCGCAGGTATCTGCCCTGCGGATTTTTTTTGTAACCTTTTAAAACCTTTATCTTTACTAATTAATGTTTATGCGGGTTGCGGTCTTTTTATCTTCTTTCTTAAGAGAGATGTTCAGAATGCCGTCAGTGAATGAGGCCTCAATACCGCTGACATCCACGTCCTCAATCTCAACTGAGCGCCTGTACTCGCCTTCTGTACGCTCTCTCAATAAGTACTGGCCGTCGTCCTTTTCTCCCTCAGGTCTTGCATTGTGCTTTGCGGCAATGGTCAGAACGCCTTCTTCAAAGTTTACGTTGATATCCTCTTTTCTGACGCCAGGCAGTTCTGCCTTCAGCTCATAGTGATCACCGGCATCTCTCAAATCAATTCTGAAATACTCACCGTCATTTATGCGGTTGACTCCGTTCATGAAATCTTCAAAGCCTGCAATCGGTCTTGAAAAAAGATCGAAAATTGTTGGATTTCTGGAGGTACCGAAAAGTCCGTTTAGTGTGCTGCGTGAATCGTTCATATGTTTTTCTCCCTTTAATTCTTTAATGAAGGCTTTCTTTTTTTATCTGCCTTCCTGTTTCCTTTTACACTTAATAAAATGTGTGCCATTTTTTGAATTTAAAGAGAATTGAGATTTGTTATCACTTGATATTAAAGGACTTTAAATTTAAAAATTCGTCCCCATATATAAAGAGCCTTATAAGGCTGAAATCTAAAAACACGGCTGCCTCAGGAAATAAAGGCACGCTGTAGAAGTAAATGCCGTAATTATCTGCAGGCATTAATGTTCAGACGGCATATGATACTCAGTACCTGCACATTAATAAAAAAAAAAAAAACGCCGGTTTATTCCTGATAAATCCGACGCTTAGAATTATCTGCCTGCAATATAAGCAGACTTCTGATACTTTTTTCTACAGATACCTGAAAATCTGTTTTTTAGTGGTGGTTGCTAGGTTAGGATCCGAAACCACCCAGCCCTGCTCACTTAACTGCAGCACGGTTTTCTGCTCTCCAGAGAGAGCCTCATGCATGCCGGAGCTTTCTAATATCTCCTCACTGCACCAGGTACGCAGATTATCTGCTTTTCTGGTGTAGGTGACTTCTACGGTCTTAAGTCCATTTTTCTCAGTCACAGGTGAAATTTTTACAATTCTGTCCACGGCGACCCAGCCGGCTTTCAGGCCAACCTTGCCAATAGTAGGAATCACCACTGTGTCTTTTTTCAGATCATCGCCTATGTGCACTCTGTAGCCTGTAAATCTGAAATTTGCCCCTGAATAGTTCTGCTCGTCAAAGGTTCCGCTCTCTAAAGATACAACTCCAGCCTTCTCATAAAGTCTGGCATAGCCTAGCATGCTCTCCCAGCCGGTGATCTCTGCAGGATGGTACTTTTTACCCTGATTTTCAGGAGCTTTCGGATCTTCTATTACCAGCACCATCTCCGCTACCTTAGATGGGAAACCTGGTGATTTCAGGATCACGTTCTGCCCGTTCAAGACATGATCAAGCGCGGCCCTGAGATTATCTTCCGTAGGCTCTCTGCTCTGATCCTGACAGCCTAAAAGTAAGCCTGCAGCACAGATAACCACTGCGATTTTTCTAATTACGCTCAGCATAAGTTCCTCTTGCACTAATAAAAGTGCCTTACAAAAATCTATCTTTTTAGTTCCTTGAACGGATCAGTCATGATTCTGTCAGGAATCAGTACACCCTTTGAAAAATGTCCCACTCCCAGAAACTGGCCGCCGCACAGAATCTGCATAGGATCTTCAGAATGAATGCCGCAGTCTTTAAACTCTGCACAGGCCACAATATCTGAGGCGGTCTGTCTCGCTCCGTGCACCAGAGGCTTGGCTATGTTCTCAGGCAGACTGACAGAAGGCAGCCAGGACATGGCCTTGTCCAGCGGATACAGTAGAGCATCCAGCTTAGAAAAATCCTCGGGATTTTCATTGTCATCGACCATTTTCTGCAGATCTTCAAGCCCCGTCATCTGTCCTTCAGGCAGCCCCTCGACGGCGATGCGTCTTAGCATGGTTACATAGGCCCCGCAGCCTAAAGCATCTCCAATGTCGGCAATCAGCGTGCGGATATAGGTGCCTTTTGAACAGTACACTTCAACAGTAAAGCTGTCTTCGGTTTTCTCAAGCAGCGTAATGCTGTAGATTTCAATCTCTCTGCTCGGGATTTCCACCTCATCAGCCCTGCCTTTGCGGGCATATTTATAAAGCGGCTTGCCGCCAACCTTGATGGCCGAGTAAATAGGCGGGATCTGAGTTATCACGCCGACAAAGCTGCCAATGCACTCTTCAA
>DMTG01000137.1 GCA_003477345.1 Succinivibrionaceae bacterium
AAGGCAGTATAGTCACGCCAGCCGCCCGGGCCGCTTGTAAGGTAGATGACCTTGTAGCCTTTCTTCTGATAGGCGCGGAAGGAGTTCAGAATGTATTCGCGGGTTGAGTAGGCGGAGGTTGAAAGGTTCATGTCAGGAGCGCCGACAAAGAGTCTTGTCAGACTGGCGCTGGTGCCGTTGCCGCCTGAAACGAAGTTGTGCAGTACGAAATCCTCGTTGAAGTGACGGCGCAGTTCACCGTAGAGATCGCGCTTTTCTGGGATGTCGTAGTTGAACATATGCCAGCCCATGCTTTCCATGACGGTAACTACAATATCAGGCTGGTTCTGCTCCAGAAATTCATTCTTGTCAGTGCGGATGCGCAGCGGCGCGAAAAGATCTTCACGGGTGCTCTCAAGGCCTAAGGCTTTAAAGTCCGCAATTATCTGATCTTCACTGACCTCAGGGATTTTATCCTGCAGGTTGTACCATTTCCAGGCCCAGTGCAGAGCGGTAGGACCATTTGGTACGGCGGCATTGACGAGCTCGTCGTTGGATACCACGGCGTTTAACTGGCGCAGCGGGAAGGTGCCGAAGGAGCCGCGGCAGAGCATGCCGAAGAGTGCAATGAACACAAAGCAGAAGGCGGCACGCATCGGAGTCTTTTCAGGGACTCTGATGTGCTTTTCAAGAAATGAGGCTACTTTGGCTGTAAGCCACAGATAGAGCGCACAGGCGACAGCCAGCGCGGCCATGCCGGTAAAGAATGGGTAGTCCTTGACTACAGTTACGGCTACGGCAATCGGATCTTCCTTGAACGGAGCAAAGAAAAAGACATCGATGATTCTGTCGTAGGTCTTGAAGTAGAAGTAGTGGATGACGGTCATGCCGGCAAGCCATACGAAGACCAGCAGGTTCATGACTACATAGAATCTGCGGTAAAGTGCGGAGAGCTTTCTTGTAAAGCAGAAAACGCCCAGTACCAGAGGCAGTATGTACGCAAGGCAGACAAATTTTACGTCGAATCTGAAGGAGACTATTAGAAAGTGTCTGAATTCATCAGAGCTAAGCTTTGCAAAGGATTCTTCGGCAAAGCTCTTAATAAAGCAGTAGCGTCCCAGGGTAAAAATAAGAACGCCAAAGATAATGCCGGTAGTTATTCTGGCTATGAGATAGCGGATGTGTTCTGCGGCAGACTCTTTGCTGTGATCAAAGATTTTTAGCATTAGTAGTTTTTTTCCCGTTGTTAAAGAATTTTTGAATGTAGAATTATAAACCAAAAATAAAAGATCTGACCTGATTGTGAGTCTTTATGGTATTTTTGAAGACAATATTAAATTATCTTCTGAAAAATTATCTGATTTTATCAGGAGTTAATTTCAGTAAGCCTTAGTAGCAAAGCACGAGCAAAGCGATGAGTATTAGAAAAATAGCAGTTGTTCTGATAGCCGATGAGCATATAGGTTCAGGCCATCTTATGCGGGTGAGAAATCTGCTGCCTTACCTGCATAACTGTGAATTCACCCTGATAACTGAAAGCCTTGGAGAGAGATTTGTGCCTCTGTGTCAGGACTATAAGGAAATTGTAAGAGTAAAGAGTGATGAGGAGACGCTAAAGGCGCTAAAAACTCTTAAGCCTTCACTAGTGCTTATTGACAATTATTCTGTAGACATCAGTCTTGAGCGCCGAGTTCATGAGCTGTGCCCTATAGCAGTCATTGACGATCTTGCAAACAGACGCCATCAGGCCGACATTCTCTTTGATCACGGCCTACTAAGAAAGGCTCAGGACTATCAGGGCCTGGTGCCTGATAACTGCCGTCTGTGCATAGGAGCAGAGTACGCTCTGGTAAGAGAGGCCTTTGCCGCCATCCCACAGCATAAGGCAGCAGACGAGCCTCTGGTGCTGATAAATTTCGGCGGGGCTGATCCGGTGGGCGCGTGCATGCTGACAGCAGAGAGCGTTCTTAAAGCCAGGTTAAATGAAAAGTACCGTTTTCTTATTCTAAGCGGCATCTCCAATCCTCAGCACGAGGCTTTAGAGGCGAAGTTTTCAGGCATTCATAATTTTACGGTGCAGCGCTACTGTGACGATATGCCGGGGCTGTTTTCAAAATGTGATCTGTCCTTTGGCGCCTACGGGGGATCGTTCGGGGAGAGACTGTGCGCAGGACTGCCCTCCATCAATACCGTGATTGCTGACAATCAGGAGGGCGCACCTGAGATCTTAAAGCGCTACGAGGTAGGGCTTGATCTGCCTCTAGAGGGACTGTCCGATCCTGACAAGGTCGCAGGGGCGCTTAATACACTGGCAGCCAAACGCGAGATCTTTGTGCGTAATGGCCGCACTCTTATTGACGGCCGCGGCTATGTTCGTGTCAGTGAGGCGCTTTTAGAGTGTCTTAAAGGCTAGTGTCCTGCCTGAGTATCGGAGTCTTTGCCGTAAAGCGCCAGTCTTAGACAGAGGATGCCCAAGATACAGCCTGAGACCATGCAGACTCCCAGAGGGATCATCGAGTGATCGCCCATAATGCCCATAAATGGCGAGGACAGCGCGCCAAAGAGAAAGTGCATGACTCCGAGAATGCCTGAAGCTGCTCCGGCGCCGCCTTTTTTAAGGCGCATGACAATGCCGAAACCTACCGTCTGAATAGTTCCCATCATGGCGCAGAAGAGCATGAGGCTTAAGAGTACCGGCCAGACGGTTTCAGGCTGGAAGAGCGCAAAGAACATGATAAGGCACGAGGCGGTCAGGGCACCTAAATAGCCAAAACTGATAATCTTCTGATCTTTTATTCTTCTTGAGAGTCTGCCTGCAAGCATCGAGGTTATGGCGATACACACGGTGATTGAGCCGAAGGCCAGAGAATACTGCATCGGGGTGAAGCTGTAGATCACCTGGAAAATAAAAGGCGAGGCTGCCAGATAGCCAAAGAAGCCGCCCATGATGAAGGACAGCGCCAGCACTGCCAGCACGAACTTTTTATTGCCAAGCTCTCTGAACATGGATTTTATGGCGCCTAATACCTGTTTCTGCTCTTCTGTAGGAGTATGAGATTCAGGAACATCTGCAAAGGATAAAAGCAGCAGTACGACGCCGAGCACGGTCCTAAAATAGAAGACAGTAGGCCAGGTTGAAACGGTAATAATAAACGAGCCGATAACAGGGCCTGCAATCGGGGCTATCGAGTTGATACTCATCAGAAGGGACATGAACTGCGTGAGAGCTGAGCCTTTGAACTTGTCAGCTGCAATTGAGCGCGCAAGAACCACACCGCCGGCGCCGGCAATACCCTGGAAGAAACGCCACAGGATAAAGATTTCAATCGTGGGTGAGATGGCGCACAGATAGGAGGTGATGATGAAGATTATAAGCGAGATGAGCAGCGGTCCGCGGCGGCCGTAGGCGTCGGAAACCGGGCCTATGATGATCTGGCCTAGCGCAAGTCCTAAGAAAGAGGAGGTCATGGAGAGCTGGGCGGTAGCCGGATCGGTGGCAAAATCCGCGGTTACGGCCGGAAGCCCCGGCAGATAGATGTCGGTGCACAGAGGCCCGAAAGCGCACAGCAGTCCTAAGGTTACTATATAAACAATGTAGGCAGTTCTTGAATTGTCTGGATCTAATCGCATGAGTTTTTTTATAAAAAAAGTGGCTGCAGTATAGGTGCAGAATGCCTTTTCTCTGAACAGAACCTTTGTTAGAGAAGCTGATCCTAAAGTGCGACCTATTCTAGCAGAAAAATACTCGGATAGTGACTTTGTAAAAAAATTGTTTTATACAGGATAGCGGCTTTAAAAATATTTGTATTTACAAAAAAAGAAAAATTATTAATCAAGCCTCTTAAAAAAATAATCCTGGCTTAAAGCTGCTCTGCTGGCACTAAAACGGTGAAATCACAGAGTGCAGTTTTGCTCTTGTCCTATCTGGTGCACAATTGTGTGTAGATTTTATTTTTAGTACAGACACTCTAAAACAAAGGAGAGGGCAGCTGCAGTAAGAGCAGACCCTGAGTAAAAAATGGTTGATTTTACAAAATTTGCAAACGGCGGTCTTACCCGCATCAAGCCTTATCAGGCCGGCAAGCCGATTGAAGAGGTGCAGAGAGAGTTAGGCTTAAAAGAGGTTATCAAGCTTGCCTCCAATGAAAATCCGTTCGGCATGAGTCCTAAGGCAGTTGAAGCTGCCAAGAAGTGCTGCGAGTCCTCGCATTTCTATCCTGACTCCAACGGCTATTATCTCAAACAGAAAATTCACGACAAATGGGGCTATGACACTGATACCCTGACCTTAGGCGCCGGCTCCAACGAGCTTATCAATCTTTTATTCCAGGCCTTTGTCAACAGCAAGTGCAATGTGGTGCTGCCGGCCTATTCCTTTGTGGTCTACAGCATGGAGGCTACCGTCAATGCAGCCGAAGTCAGAACCGTACCCCTTAAAGACTGGAATGTCGATCTTGATGCCGTACTTGAGCGAATTGATGAAAACACCCGCGTGGTGGCCTTTGCCAATCCTTCAAACCCGATAGGTACCGCAATTCCGTCTGCCGCCATGCACGAGTTCTTAAAGAAGGTGCCGGCTACTACTCTGGTGGTTATCGATGAGGCCTACAATGAGTTCAACAGCGGGGATGAGACCTTCGAAGACAGCGCCAAATGGCTTTCTGAGTTTGACAATCTAGTAGTCTCCAGAACCTTCTCCAAGGCCTATGGGCTTGCCGGTTTAAGAGTAGGCTATATGGTGGCCAATAAGGATATCACCTCTATAATGAACCGTCTGAGAGCGCCTTTTAACGTATCCACCGTAGCCTTAGCCGCCGCCCTGGCCGCCATCGATGACACCGAGCATCTCAAGATGGTGGTGGACAACAACAATAAAGAGCGTGAGCGCTATGCAGAGTTCTGCCAAAAGCACGCTCTGTTCATGATTCCGTCTAAAGCCAATTTCGTGGCTATCGATTTTGGCAAGCGCGATGCCCAGCAGATAGCGAAGTCTCTCTTAGAGCAGGGCGTCATTGTAAGACCGCTTCTAGGCTATGAGCTTAAGGATATCCTGCGTGTATCCATCGGAACTCCTGAACAGAATGATCGCTTCTTCAGGGTAACCGAGACTCTGCTCTAAAAAACTGCAGTGCAGCCTCAATAAAGAAGCTGCACTAGTGTACTAATGTCCTAATGGCAGTCTCTGATATGCTCGGGTGTGTGCTTAACAGTCGACTCCTGTCTGAGATTTTTCTAAACCTGCTCATAAATCTGACTGCCTGAGCCTGCACCTAGAATTCTGTCTATAAGATTTCTAAAGGCCAGAAAATCTGTCTCTACACTCAGTCTGTGCTGATCTGTCTTAAGACCGCATTCACTAAAAGCAGGTGCCATCAGTTGTGAATAGGCAGCTTTCTGATTTAAAAGAGAATCTTTCTGGTGTACATCCAAAGCTGCAAACATACTGCGCAGTTCCTCTATCAGACTCTTATTGGTGGCAATCTGCGTACTGGCAGTTTTTTCCTGTGGTCCTGTGCTCTTTAAGCCTGTAATCTTTGGAAACTGGTTCTCGGTAGCACTGCTTAGAGCATCTATCTCACTATTAGAGATGATTCTTTTGATGCCGTAATAGCTCTCAGAAGTCTCGGCAGCACCTGTGTATCTGCCGGTGTTTATCAGTATGCTCTGTCGGCCTTTTAGCTTAGAGACATGGGTTGTGAAGGCATCCGTCACGACTTTTGCCTGATCTTCTGAGAGAGTATCCTGCGCCCAGGTGGCTAGAGTGCTGTCTGCAAGTGAAATTTCAGCGTGGCTGCGGTAGTCAAGACCTGAGTTACGGCCGGTTCCGACATCTAAAGAGTCAGCAGCTGCTTTCAGGACACTTTTTGATCTGGAATAGGCCTCGCTGCTGAATTCAACTCCTGCTATCAGATAATGCGTGCTGTCTTTTGAAACTGTTAGCGCCTCTGAAAAGAAGGCAGAATAAGGATTTGGATTATCTCTTAAAATGCTCTCCTCTGCAGGCGTACCAGCAGGTGCAGTCTTGAGGTCTATTTTTAGACTCTCTGAGCTGTCCTGCGCTTTGCGTGCTGCTATTTCAGACAGGAATCTGTTTCTAAGCTCAGAGGAGTTTTTCTCGTATTTGATATCAGCGCCTTTAGCAGAGACTGCAGAAGAGCTCTGCAGAGAGAAGGTACCTGTGATCATAAGTGTCTCCTGCCAAAGGCTTTGCTCAGAATTATCCGCACTCATTATTATCGGAAACAATGAAAATAAATTTATGTATAGTCCTGAAAAGCATAAGTAAGAATATGTAGATATCCTTACAATTTAAACGAGCGGGAAA
>DMTG01000286.1 GCA_003477345.1 Succinivibrionaceae bacterium
CGCCAGATGGCTGAATGCCACTGAAAATGGTCTTTTTAGTCATTTTTTTTAATCCTTATTTATTGGCATCTTTTACAAGCGCTGCTAACTGCTGATAATTCTGTATCTTGAAATCAGGACCAATGGCATCGATATCGCCAAAGTAATAGCCGCCTTCGATAAATACAGTCAGCATGCCTGCTCTCTTGCCGCCTAGAATATCGTTATCGGAATCTCCTACCATAACGCTTTTGGATGCTGTGACTTTAAGCTGTTTACAGACATGGAGCAACGGTACCGGATCAGGTTTTCTTTCCTTTATAACCTCGCCACCTAAAATAAAGTCAAAATAGTCTGTAAGATCCATGTAGCGCAGAAGCGGCTCGGCAAACATCATAGGCTTATTGGTGCAGACCGCTAGTTTAACACCAAAATCCCTTAATAATACCAGTGTCTCTTTTACGTGCGGATAAATTTCGTAATTTTCAGACAGGCCTTTTTTATAAATTTCATTGAATATCGAGCGGGCTCTGCCAAGTAAAGCAGGATCCACATCGCTAAGGCTGATATCTTTTCTTTTCAGGATAACTCTGGCCAGAAGCATCTGAACACCGTTTCCGACATAGCTTTTTACAACCTCCAAGGCCGGAACCTCAAGCTTAAGAGTACGCGCGGTGTTCTGAGCGGCTAAAGCCAGCTGGGGGATTGTATCTGCCAGAGTACCGTCAAGATCAAACAGCATGCCCTCTGGCAGAAAAGGTAGACTCAACATAGGTTATTCGCCAAGTCCCAAATGCAGATCGGATAGAGCTTTGGCCTTGTCCTCAGCTCCGAAGAAGGCAGAGCCTACGACAAATACACTGGCACCGGCGTCTGCGATGGAGGCGATATTGTCGGCCTTGACGCCGCCGTCGACCTCGATTACAGCCTTGACATCAGCCTCGGCTGCCAGTCTGCGCACGTCTCTGACCTTGAGTACGCAGGAATCAAGGCAGGACTGCCCGCCAAAGCCCGGGTTCACAGTCATAACCAGTACAAAATCAAGTTTCTTCCACAGATATCTTAAAAACTGAGGCGATGTTGAAGGATTCAGGGCAAGGCCTGCCTTGCAGCCTAACTCCTGAATTCTTGTCAGCATTCTTTCTGCATGGACACAGGCCTCTGGATGAAAGGAAATCCAGCTGGCGCCAGCCTTGGCAAAATCCTCAATTATATTGTCGGTAATGGGAGATACCATCAGATGAACATCAAACACCACCTCAGGGAACTTCTTACGGAGAGCTTTTAAGAAAGCCGGCCCAAAGGTAAGGTTGGGAACAAAATGGTAGTCCATTACGTCGAAGTGGATAATATCCACTCCGGCGTTTACCGCCTCTTCCACATCTTTCCCAAGATTTAGAAGGTCAGCCGACAGGATGGAACCTGCGATTTTATATTTCTTATCTGTCATTACTGTGCTCTTTTAAGTTCCTGCTGGACCTGATCAAAGGTCTTGGCAAACGGACCTGCGACTCTTAAAGCGGCAGGCAGGGTTCTGGCAAGACGCATAGCCTCGTTTGGAGACGGTGCGTCGCCTAGGATGAGAACAAACCAAGGACGTCCATTGTGAACAGTTTCATAAACCCAGTAACGGCCGTCAACCGCACCTGCAACTTCACTTACAGCAGACTTGTCATGGCTTGCAACCACCTGCAGAGTGTAATGGTTTGGATTCTTAACCGCAAGCTCGGCAAGCGATCCAGCAACAGCCTTGCTGCTAGGACGCGCACTGTTGCGATAAATCACCCCAGGTTTAGTCTGTGCTTTTTCAGCCTTTTTCTGGCTGTCTTTAGCAACAGGGCTTGGCGGCACAGGAGCACTTGCAGCTGCAGGCTTACTTACCACAGGCGCAGGAGCGACCTGAGCTGCCTCCTGGGCGGCCTTCTGGATTTCTGCCTGTTTGGCGGCAGCCTGTTGTTTAGCCTCTTCGGCTTTCCTGGCAGCTTCTGCCTTTTTAGCTTCTTCCTTTCGGGCTTTCTCTTCAGCTTCAGCCTGGGCTCGTTCTGCCTGCTTGCGCTTGGCAGTTTCTATCTTGGCCTGTTTTTCCTCTTCCCTGCGCTTCTCTTCCATACGGATAGCATTGTCAGCACGTGACAGCACATTGCGCTTGGTCTCAGGTTTTGTCTCTTCTTTAGTGGCAGCATCGTTCTTCACTGGTACGGCAACAGCATCTGGCTTATGCTCAGAGGTGCGCTTTTCGGAAGCTTTATTGTCTACAGATCCTGCCACGGCTGGCCTGGGACGATCTGATGCTTTCGCACCAGACTCGCCTTCGATCTTCTCAAGATCTTCGCCGCTTAAGGTTACAGAATTCGTGGTAGTAGCCTCTGGAGTCTTAGCTTCCACACCTCCTGCAACGTCTTCAAGCAGAGGAGAATCATCCTGAACAGCTCTGTCTGCGCTGCCGCGGTCGACTGGGGTATCCACGCCTTCATTGTCAACCTCGCCGTATCGGCTCAGGCGTTCCTGATCGGTCATCTGAGTCAGATCTTTTTTAGGCTCTTCACCTTCATCTGAACCATCAGCAGACTCTTCGCCCTCTAAGCCGAAGTCATCTTCAATGCCGTAGGCGTCCAGATCTTCTTCAAGCTCATCGGCACTGACCTGCTCGACCTTAGCTCCGCCGCCTCCTAGTCCAAAGAAGTTGCCTCCTAAGAATAAAGGTGTCAGGCAGCCAACAACAATCAGAAGACAGATCACGGATATTATGATAATAGCCAGTCCGCGCTTCTTTTTCTTCGGCTTGACCGCAGCAGCGCTTTCGGCTGCGCCGCCCGCTTTCAGCTCATTTACATCTTTTGGTTCAGACATAAGTCTCTCCGTCAACTCAACAATTCTGCCGATATTGCCGCCGCAGCCTTCCAGCTGAAGTGGAAGTTTGGCTTCAATAGCGTCATATATCTTCGAAAGCCCTTCACTTTTGAAGATTTCACTGCAAAGCCCCATAGCCTCTTCCATATCTAAAGAAGGCATCTGCTCTTCTTCAGGATAGGAACTGCCGGCTGTAGAACTTTTTAATTTACTCTGCACCCACAGAGGATGACCTGTGAGTACAAAGGAAAACCGGTTTCTGCCCAGATTCTCACGATAAAGCTTTAAAAGCTCCTCGTAGAATGAATCCACCACCTTGTCGGCATCATCCACAACAATCAGGATCTTCTGCTTTACAGGCACATGCTTCTGCATCAGGATGTCACAAAGCGGCAGGGACAGATCGTAGTTTGCGCTCTGATACAGCTGCAGAAGAAAGATTTCTCTGAGCTTTTCAGGCGGCATTTCTGACTGACACGGCACGAATACCAGATGCATTTTCTCTTCTAGAGAATTGACTATCTGCTCGCACAGAGAAGTGCGCCCGCTGCCGGAATCTCCTGACAATAGAATAAAGCACTCCCTGGCCTGAACAGCCATAGAAATCTTCTCGGCAAGAGCTGCCAGAGAATAAGGAGTCTTTATTACAGAGAGATTCATGTCAGTGTTTAAGTTCCTCGATTAGATCTGAAATCTCATTATCCTTTATATCAGAAAACAGACCGCACCTGCCAAAATCTGTCGGTAAAACATAACGAATAGTGCCTTGGCGCACTTTTTTGTCGTGATGCATTAGTTTTATAAAGTCACAAGGCTGCATTTTTTCTGGAATTTTGACAGGCAGACGGCAGCGCTCTACCATCTCCTCTATGCTGTCGGCATAGCTTTTATCAATGAGCCCCTTTTTCACAGCAAGACGCGCCGCTATCACCATGCCAAGGCCCACGCCTTCTCCGTGCAGCCAGGTGCCGAAGCCTAAGAAGGCCTCAATGGCGTGCCCGAAGGTATGTCCGTAGTTTAAAATGGCACGAAGTCCGTGTTCCTGCTCGTCCTGAGCTACCACTTCTGCCTTTATCTGACAGCTTTTTAAAATCACATGTTCAAAGAACTTATCATTATAGGCAAAGGCTTTAGCGCAGTTTTCCTTAAGATAGCGGAAGAATTCCTTATCATAGATGATGCCGTATTTGATGACTTCACCCATGCCAGCCGCAATTTCGCGTTCAGGCAGAGTTCTTAGAGTGGAAATGTCTGCAATGACCGCCTTAGGCTGATAAAAAGCGCCTATCATGTTCTTGCCTAAAGGGTGATTGATGGCGGTTTTACCGCCCACAGAGGAGTCAACCATGGCAAGCAGCGTAGTCGGGATCTGCACGTAGGCAATGCCTCTTTCATAGCAGGCTGCAGCAAAACCTGTCATATCGCCTATCACGCCGCCGCCTAAGGCTACCAGGGCACCGTCGCGGGCAAAGCCTTCTTCAAGCAGCGCAGTCAGAATCGCCATCCAGGATTCCTCTGTCTTATAGGCCTCGCCGTCTTTTAGTATGCACTCTGAAACCTTCAGGTTCTGAGCCTCGAGTTCTTTTCTGGTTTTTTCAAGATATAAAGGCGCGATAGTCTCGTTGGTTACCACCATCACCTGGCGGCATTTTTTAAGCTCTGCGCTCACAAGTCTGCCGTAGTCAAGAGAAGTGCCGATATGAATAGGATAAGAACGCTCTCCAAGTCCTACTGTAAGTGTCTGCATTGGGATATGCCTTATGTTTATTATAAATAATTACGCCTAAGTCTCAGGCGCCAGAATTTTTTTCAGCTGTTCTACACATTCATGAACACTGTTTCTGCCACTGTCAATAATAGCATTACAAACGCTCCTATACAGCGGATCACGCACACAAAAAATATCAGAAAGCCTTTTTTTGCGATCATCGGTTGCCAGCATCGGACGGTTGTTGTCCCTACTGGTTCTCAGGTACTGTGTCTCCACATCGGCGATGAGATAGCAGACAAAGCCGCTTTTTTTCATGACCTCAAGATTATCAGGGGTAACTACCACTCCGCCGCCTGTAGCTATTACTGCACTATAACGCAGCACAGACACCAAAGCCTCATGCTCTCTTCT
>DMTG01000110.1 GCA_003477345.1 Succinivibrionaceae bacterium
GTAAACGAGCATGCCATTACCGTAAGACAGGATCCAAAAGAGCTTTTAGAGCGCAGCTACAATACTCTCGCTGTCTTCATGGCAGCGGGTGTTGATCCTAACAAATGCACGCTGTTTCTGCAGTCCCATGTCCCTGCACACGCACAGCTTGCCTGGGTTTTAGAGTGCTACACCCAGATGGGTGAGTTAAGCCGCATGACTCAGTTCAAGGATAAAGCCAAGCGCTATGCTGAAAATGTAACCGGCGGTCTTTTCAGTTATCCAGTGCTGATGGCTGCTGATATTCTGCTTTATCAGGCAGATCTGGTGCCGGTAGGCGATGATCAGAAGCAGCATATCGAGCTTACCCGTGATATCGCTGAGCGTTTCAACGGTCTCTACGGTCAGACCTTTGTGCTTCCGGAAGGCTTTTTCCCTAAGGCAGGCGGACGAGTCATGTCTCTGCAGGAGCCTACCAAGAAGATGTCTAAATCCGATGACAATCCTAACAATGTCATAAGACTGCTTGAAGATCCGAAATCCGTTCTCAAGAAGCTCAAGAAAGCTGTAACCGACAGCGACAATCCTCCAGTGGTTGCCTACGACTGGGACAAGAAACCGGGCGTTTCCAACCTGCTTGAGATGATGTCTGCGGCAACCGGCAAAGAAGTTTCTGAATTAGTAGAGCACTTCAAGGGGCAGATGTACGGTACCTTCAAGACTGAAGTGGCCGAATCCGTGGTAGCCATGCTTGAGCCTATTCAGCAGCGCTATAAAGAGCTGAGAGCCGATGAAGGGTACTTGAACGAGGTATTCAGAAAGGGCGCTCAGAAGGCCGATGCCATCGCAAGAAAGACTCTTGACGATGTCTACAAAAAGGTGGGCTTTGCTCTTATCTAAAAACTAAAACTCCTGCATAAGGCAGGAGTTTTAGCTGAGCCTGATTACCTGTCAGGCTTTATTTTTTTAATTCTGCGTGTCTTACCTGCAGTGACAGGAGAGTAATAAGTGCTGCCGCATTGCAGATACGGCCGTCAGCACAGGCCTTGAAGGCCTCTTCTGCCTTAACCTTGAAAATCCTGATATCTTCATTCTCAATTTCAAGCCCGCCATGGGTGTCTGTGTCTGCAAGCGATACGGTTGCAATGTAAAGAGTAACTCTCTCAGAGGTACCGCCTGGACTTGGATACTGACTGTTTATATAGTGCAGGCAGTCACGGTCTATTTTTAAGTGCGCCTCTTCGTTAAGCTCTCTTATGGCTGCCTCTTCTGGCAATTCGCCTGCATCTATCATACCGGCTACGATTTCAAACAGCCACGGAGATTTAGGATCCTGCAGAGCTCCCGGTCTGAACTGCTCGATTAACAGCACTTCATCGGTTACCGGATCATAAGGCAGGATAGCCACAGCGTTCTGATCTCTTTCAAAGATTTCGCGGGTAAGGACTTTGGTTTCTCCGCCTGCGAAGGTTTTATAGGAAACCTTGTACTGGTCGATGGCAAAAAATCCCTTATAGGTTCTCTCTTTGGAGTGAACCTTTACATCGTCTAAAGTGTATCTGTGTTCAAACTGCTGATTGTCGCTAATCATAATTTAACTTTGGGTTATTGTGGTTCAAAAAAAGTGCTCCTATTTTAGCCTCAAAGGAGAGGTATGGCTGATTTTTGAAAAATAAAATTGAGATTATGGCTTTTTGGCTTAGATTGTTCTATAAAACAGCTGATTGAGAAAAACACAGGCATTATTAACAAAATCAAGGATAGGTCTTTATGTCAGACAGACAGGCTAAACTACTGAATAATCCTTATGGAAAGGTCTCATTTGATTTATTTAAAATGACGGATCAGGCCTTTGTCGATAAGAGTCTTATGATTAAATATCTAGACGATAATGCGATGAGCTGGTATCCGATACTTCTGCGTCCGCGCCGTTTTGGCAAGTCTGCCTTTGTACAGATGCTCAAGTGCTACTACGATATTTCCTACAGGGACAGGTATGAAGAGCTGTTTTCCGGCACTAGAATATATGAGGAGAATCTGCCGTCTCACAATAGCTATCACGTAATTGACTTTGATTTTTCCGAAGTTACCTCCACAAATCAGAATACGCAGCTTACAAATTTCTCAAATGCAGTTCTAGATGCTATCCTTGATTTCAAACGGCGATATCCTGATTTTGTTTTTGATGTTTCGAATGTGGATAAGCAGGATCCAACCGCGCTGTTTTCTGAGTTTTCCAGTGCCTATGCAGATTATTCTGGAAAAAAGAATCTCTATGTGCTGATAGATGAATATGATAATTTTGCAAATGAACTGCCATCTGGCAATTCAGAACTGTTTTTAATTGCAGCTTGTAACAACGATTCTCTTAAAACATTTTACTCTGCAGTTAAAAATCAGGCCAAGCGCTCTATAGCAAAGACCTTCATGACCGGCGTATTATCAGTATCGCTCGATTCTCTGACCTCGGGTTTTAACATCGCCCTTAACGTTACTGACTATGCCTGTTTCAACGAGTACGCAGGTTTTACAGAAGATGAGCTAAAAATTCTTATTCCAAAGCTTGTGGATGTAGAACAGTTAGGAGTAAGTACCAGTGAAATCATTCAGAGGATGAAACCTGTATACGATGGTTACTGTTTTTCAAAAATGGCCAGTCAGACTGTCTATAATTCATCAATGTGTCTTTACTATCTGACCAGAGTTCGTCAGGAGGGCGTCTTTCTAAATCCAGAGGATTGCCTTGATCCTGCCTGTGATCAGGACGGAAACAAGTTAAGTCAGCTGTTCAGACTTGCTGATAAAGAAACTGTAGATACCATTATCGACAGATACCTTCAGGGGGCTCCTTTCAATCTGCAGAAAATTTCAGAAAATATCAACCTAAATCAGGTAAGAGAATACAGTCGAGAGCAGCTTCTCTCAATGCTTTATTATTTAGGCTATCTGACAATCGAAAGAAATAGAGATGCCGGCAGTGGACTGTCGCTGATTATTCCTAATCAGTATATGTCTAAGCTTTTTGCAAGATGCACCATAGAATTCAGATTCAAGAGTAATGCGGAATTTTCTGCGCAGAAACTGCAGGTATCTTCAATGATGTCCTGTGAAGATGATCTTTCGTCATTTGCCGATTCCTGCACTGAATTTTTAAGCAGAATTATGTCAAATCAGGTTTTAAGCCATATGAATGAAATTGCTTTGAATCTGGTGCTGTTTGCAAAGCTAGAGGAGCAGAACAAGGATGATTTTGATGTGAGACTGCAGAAATCTCTGAGGATAGCAGGTGCTGGAGAGAAATTTGCAGATCTTATGGTGACTGTAAACAGAGGTATGAGAAATGAGTGTATCTACCTTATTGAG
>DMTG01000173.1 GCA_003477345.1 Succinivibrionaceae bacterium
TCGTACATGCGAGTTTCTGCCTATTAAAATAGAGTATTTTTTACCATATATCATGCCAGAGATATTTACTCTCTTTACCATAGGCTCCCTGAGCTCCGGCAGAAGACCTACGCTCTGAGCCTCCTCGAAGGAACGCTTGCCCGTTATGTAATCTAGAGTTCTAACCCTCTGGTAGGATCCGCGATATTCAACTCTGTCTGACAGAACGTTCGATCCGTACGACATCATGATTCCAACACCGTCGTCACCTAGAGACTCAATTCTGCCATTTATATTCAGAACATTGTCACAGCCGTAGGTTACTGCCAGTGCTGAACTTTTATCTCCGCTCATGGTTATGCGGTTTTTTACCGGAATCGTAACTGAGTTATGGCTGCCGTCAACCCTGATTCCAAGTGATCCATAACCTTCAGAAGAAATAGGACCGGTCTGAGTTACATCGTTGTAGCTGCCGTAAATATGAGTGCCGACTCCCAGAGGAACGACAGAGGCGGTATTGAAGTTGTAGCTTGTAGAGACTCGATTCCATGAGAAAAATCCGCTGCCTATATTGTGTTCGCCTCTGATTTGAGGAGTACCGGATGAATAAATGCTGTGTCCGTAGAACTCTCTTGGATCGATGTCATAGCCGAGATCGTGCAGAACCGCAAGTTCAAGCTCGTTATAAAAACCGTAGTTTATAAACTGACTGTCAGATAACAGGGAATTCTTTAAGTCAAAGCGTACAACTCCGCCATCTCCAATCAGGGCTTTTAAATTAAATTTGTCTGGGTATTCAGACTTATTGAAGTTAATCGATGCATCAAAATAGCCATGCTGAGACAGCAGTTTATTTACATATTTGCCGGAGAAATAAAAACTGCAGCGATGAGGCATTTTATAGCTGCACTTTTCTCCGTAATTTGAAAATGGATCACCGGCACTGACGGCTCTGCCCGTCAGCTCAGAATACAGATGTGAATCAAAGGTAGAAATAGGCTTCCTGAAATGTACTCCGTCACTGTTAGAGAACATACCCATGAAATAAGGCAGACTGCGATAAATTATTGCCGAATAATTTGGAGAAGAGCCATTGGTCAGCAGCTGATTATTGTCGTAGTTGATTTTTTCACCGTCAGCCACTCCCTTGACACTGTAGACCTTGTAAGGAAGCATCAGCAGGCCTGCTGAATCCCCTTTGAAATTGCAGTGCTGCTTGATATCAGCCTCTATAGGAGCCAGACCTTCGCAGGGGTTATCCCATATCTGGTTGAACCAGAGCTTTACTTTGGAGGTATCCTTGTCAAGCAGATAGTCAAGATAGTACTGGTAGTTGCTGTTTATCTCACTTCTCATAAGATAGGAAAACAGCGAAAACGGCTCCTGATCTTCAGTAATAAAGGAATTGCTGGCATTAAGCGCCTGCTGATCTCTTAAACGGAAATCTCCTACATTATCCTGTTTATAAGGCCTGATGCGAAAAAAGGCATCTTTGGCCAGCAGCAGATTGTAAGGAGAACTGTCTGCTTTGAGAATTGATTTAAAAACACGCGCCTGCGCATCAGTTATGCTAAGCGTAGCCTGAAAATCCCTGTCATTCTTTTTAGAATTGTTTTTGGCCTCTGCGACCTGACTTAAAAGCAGGACTGCCGCTAAGGACAAAACTATAGACAAACCGCTTTTTCCTGCAAACATCAATTCCTCTCGGTAATTGGAAAACACGTCAGCAATAATGGCGACAGTCGCTTGTGAATTTTCAGCACCTCAATAAAACATTCAAGCAGGAGATATGCCGTACTTTGGCTTTAGAGCATATCTCCCAATCGCTAAAACTCTGGAGGATTAAGCAGTACAGGTCGGCCGCTTCTTTCGGTGAGCGCCTGCTTCAGAATATCCTGATTTATGCCAGGTGTCTTGAAGAAAGCCAGATCTTCCTGAGTAAAACTGAAAGGCGCATCTTTCTCAAAGTTCTCATATTCTGACTGAGAACGGGACAGAGGCTGATGAACCTCAATATAAATATTGCCAAGACTGTCTATCGTGTACTTTATAGGACGATTGATAAATTCAACTCTTGTACCAACCGGAACAATATTGAAAAGATGTTCATTGTCCTCATTTCTAAGACGCACGCAGCCGTGGCTTACACGCAGGCCGATGCCGAAGTCGGCATTGGTTCCGTGGATTGCAAAGAGTCTGCCTACATACATTGCAAATAAGCCCATAGGATTGTCAGGTCCTGCCGGGACTACGGCAGGCAGAGGCTCTCCCATAGCCGCGTACTCAGCTCTGGTAGCTGCAGTAGGAGTCCAGGTAGGATTTGCCCTTTTGCGCTCCACTTTGGTTACCCAGTTTATCGGGGTGCTTTTTCCAAGCTGGCCGATACCTATAGGAAAAACTTCAACGCCGCCGTTGTGGTAGTAGTAAAGACGCATTTCAGCTGAGTTTACAATAATGCCTGTATGTACAGTATCAGGCAGTATCAGGCGGTTTGGTATCAGAAGCTGAGTTCCCTTCAGAGGAACAATCGGATCTACGCTCGGATTGGCCTCAATCATGTTGGACAGGCCCAGCTTATATTCGGAGGCTACATACTCTAAAGTGGTCGTCCCGTTGGCATCGAGCTTATAGACGCTCTCTTCTCCTACCAGTCGGGTATTAGGAGAGATTTGGTAGAAATTGCTAGCGCAGGCTAGATTTGCGCTCAGCACCAGGGCTGAGACAATGGCTATATGCTTAATCATATTAAATAATGTAATTCTGTTCAGATATTCTTTTTTTGCTATCTCTATAAAAATTGCTATCTCTATAAAAACGCAAATTGCCAGCTCCCCATGGCTGAAGCCTGGGGCTTTTCGGGCACAATTTGGTAATAGGAATATTTTACTATATCTGGCTGCAGGTAATAAATAAGTTATTTTTATTTATCTGCCTTCAAAAAGCCCCAAGACTAGAATAGCGCCTGTTACTGAGATCTGTATTAGGATTTATTCTGCTGATGCAGTCTAGCGTCAATGCTAAGCTTTTTCAAAACTATAAAGCCGTCAGCCTGCCTAAAATTTCAAAAATACTTAAACTTAGTGTTAAAATCTCTCCACGTTATTTTAGTGTCTTCTTGTTATTGAGTAATGATTTCCAATATTTTGAATAAGAAAATTTCCTTATCCTGGTACCTTTTTATCGCAGTCTGCAGCCTTTACATGACTGCCTTGAACTATCCCTACTTTAAAGAATTTTTTAGAATACTGAATTCTTCTGACAATGATAATTTTCTGCTGAAACTGTTGTCGCCGCTGTCACTGTTTGCAGTCTGCGCACTGTTTTTAACCATTTTCAGCAGTAAATATCTCTTAAAACCTGTAGCATCTCTGCTGCTGTTTCTAACAGGACTCTCTGCCTACTGCCAGTATGCCTTTGATGCGGTTTTCATGAACCGTACCATAAAAGGCTTTGTTGAAGACTATCCGACATTTGCAGACAAGCTGCAGTTCGTAACTTTAGGTTCAGTAACTTTCGTGCTGATTTTCGGTCTGCTGCCTGCGGTTCTAGTCTGGTTTACCGATATCCGCTGGTCTAAAAAGCTGCTCAAGGGGCTTTTACACCGACTGGGAGCTGCAGGTCTGTGCATACTGCTGGCGCTGGTATCCATTGCGCCTTTCTCTCGCACCTATGTCACCACCATGCGTTCAAACCGCAGTCTGCGCTCGGAAATTATCCCTTTCAGCCTGATTTTTGGTACCCAGAACTATATAGAAAGCACTTATTTTTCAGATCTGGGACCTTTCAAGATCTTAGGCGAGGATGCTGCATTAAAGCCTGATACCAAGCCGACTCTGTTTGTTTTTATGATTGGAGAGACTGCCAGAGCCGCAAACTTCCCGTATAACGGCTATGAGCGCAATACCACTCCGTATACGGACAAGCTGGTCAACTCCATTTTCTTAAAGAACGTCAGATCCTGCGGCACCGCAACAGCTCAGTCACTTCCGTGCATGTTTTCTCTTAAGACCCAGAAGGATATAGATCTGGATACTGCCGGCAATGAGAGCAACCTGATTGACGTGCTTACCAAAGCTGGCTACGCCGGAGAATGGTATGACAATGACAGCAATTCCTGCAAGGGCGTCTGCAAACGCATGAAAATCGTCAAGCTCAACGCAGAAAGAGAAGACTTTGATGCAAAATACAAGTGCAATGAAGAAGGCTGTTTTGACAGTCTGCTTGTCGATCAGTTAAAAGAGGCTCTAAACGAGAGACCGAGCGATCACCGCATTATCTTCCTCCATCTCATCGGCTCTCACGGACCTACCTACTATCACCGTGTACCGGATGAATTTAAAAAGTTCTCACCTTACTGTGAGACTGCCAAGCTTTCAGAGTGCACACAGGAGCAGATAATCAACGCCTATGACAACACTCTCATTTATACAGACTACATAGTGGCAGAAGTAAAGAAGGTATTAGACAGCTATAGCGACCGCTATGATACCGGACTTTTATATGTGTCCGATCATGGTGAATCTCTAGGTGAAAACGGAATCTATCTACACGGAGCTCCTTACTATATTGCGCCTGATGTCCAGACTCATGTACCAATGCAGTTCTGGCTGTCTGACAGGCTTATAGACAATCGTAAGCTTGATATGAAATGCATGCGCACTCAGGAGCAGAAAACTGAAGGCTTCAGCCACGACAATATAGTTCACTCTCTGATGGGCATACTGAATGTCCACAGTAAAGTCTATGATCAGGATCTGGACATATTTGCCCCCTGCTACACCGATAAAAACTAGCTGGCGCTGCAGCCTGCTCTAATATGGGATGAGGAGGGCTGCGGTCTCAAAAATACATGTCAATATAGACTTGTTTTTCAAGATATTATTTTTTTGGACTTAAATGAATTGAAAGTATTTTCCACCGATTAGATATTCTTTTAATATATGTGGCAAAATATAGGATCAACTTTAAAAATAAACTGTGCCCATAGCGCACACGCCTTTTTATACCGGAGCAATTATTAAATGTCTGACAAGGTTGTATACAATCCTCAAGAAATCGAACCAGAAGTTCAGAAATACTGGGAAGATCACCAAGCATTCAAGGCTGAAGAAGACAAAAACAAAGAAAAATATTACTGCCTAGTAATGTTCCCTTACCCTTCTGGCCGACTGCATATGGGACATGTAAGAAACTATGCCATCGGTGACGTAATCGCCCGTTTTCAGAGACTGAACGGCAAAAATGTAATGGCACCTATTGGCTGGGACGCATTCGGTCTGCCAGCAGAAAATGCCGCCATAAAAAATAATCGTCAGCCGTCAGACTGGACCTATGAAAACATTGCCTACATGAAAAAGCAGCTGAAGTCCCTTGGCCTGTCCTATGACTGGTCCAGAGAGGTTGCTACCTGCAGACCTGAATATTTCAAATGGGAACAGCAGTTTTTCGGCGAATTATACAAGCGCGGACTTGTATACAAAAAAGTATCTACCGTTAACTGGTGTCCTGAAGATCACACCGTGCTTGCCAACGAGCAGGTTGAAGACGGCTGCTGCTGGCGCTGCGGAGCAAAAGTTGAACTAAGAGAAATTCCTCAGTGGTACCTGAAAATCACCGCTTATGCCGAAGAGCTGCTCAAAGATCTCGACAAGCTTGAAGGCTGGCCTGAAAGAGTTCGTACCATGCAGCGCAACTGGATTGGCAAATCCGAAGGTCTGAACATCACCTTAAAAGTTGACGGCAGCGATGATACCTTTACCGTATACACCACCCGTCCTGACACCTTCATGGGTATTACCTATATTGCACTCTCTGCAAATCACCCTCTTGCAAAGAAAGCCTGTGAAAACAATCCAGAGCTTGACGCCTTCTGCAAGGAATGCCGCACTCAGAAATTTGCCGAGGCTGATATTGCCACCATGGAAAAGAAAGGCATGGCAACCGGTCTTTACGGCATTCATCCGCTGAACGGCCGCAGGTTCCCTATCTATGTAGCCAACTTTGTAGTTATGGATTACGGCACCGGTGCTGTTATGTCAGTTCCTGCCCATGATCAGAGAGACTATGAGTTTGCAAAGAAATACGGTCTTGAGATCATTCCTGTAATCAGACCTTCTGACAAACCGGAGGCTGATATATCCGAGGCTGCCTATACCGAGCACGGCATTGCCTATAATTCAGGTGAATTTGACGGACTCGACTTCAAACAGGCTTCCAAGGCCATTGGAGACAAGCTTATTTCTCTGGGTATCGCAGAACGCAAGGTAAACTACCGTCTGCGTGACTGGTGTATTTCCCGTCAGCGCTACTGGGGTGCTCCAATCCCGATGCTGACCATTGATGAAACCGGTGAAATCGTTCCAGAACTGCCGGAGAATCTGCCGGTAAAACTGCCTGAAAACGTAAAAATCGACGGTGTAACCTCTCCGCTCAAGACCGATGAGAGCTGGTATAAAACCACCTATAAAGGCAAGAGCGCTACCCGCGAAACCGATACCTTTGATACCTTCATGGAATCATCCTGGTACTTCGCCAGATACTGCTCTGCCCGCGATGAAAATGAAATGTTCAACAAGGATGCAGCAAACTACTGGCTGCCTGTTGACCAGTACATTGGCGGAATCGAACACGCTGTAATGCATCTTCTGTATGCCAGATTCTTCTTCAAGCTGCTGCGCGATGCCGGCATGGTCAAGTATGATGAGCCGTTCAAGCGCCTGCTCTGCCAGGGAATGGTTCTGGCTGACGCCTTCTACTATCTAAACGAGAGAGGCGCCCGTGTCTGGATTAACCCTCTGGATGTTGATGTCACCCGCGACGACAAGGGCAATATTATCAAGGCTGTCGACAGAGATGGTCACGAGCTTCAGCACGAAGGCATGATAAAGATGTCCAAGTCTAAAGCCAACGGTATTGATCCTGAGGACATGATTAAGCTCTATGGCGCTGACACTGTAAGACTCTTTATGATGTTTGCCTCTCCTGCCGAGCTTACACTGGAATGGAGACAGTCCGGTGTAGAAGGCGCTCAGAGATTCTTAAGAAAACTCTGGTCTCAGGTTGAAGATCTGGTAGCCGACGGTGCACCTGTTGCCATGGACAAGGCCAAGCTGTCTGCTGAACAGCGCAAGCTGCGCCACGAGCTGCACACCACAATTGAGAAGGTTACCGATGATATCGGCCGCCGCCAGACCTTCAATACAGCTATTGCTGCCATTATGGAACTGCTCAATCAGGTTTCAAGAATCAAGGATACCGATCCTGTGTCTCTATCTCTGCGTTATGAGATATACAACGCAGTAATTGTGATGCTTTATCCAATTACCCCTCATATCTGTTTTAAACTATATGAGCTGTTAGGCAACAAAGAATCCATAGATAAAGCTTCCTGGCCAAAGGCTGATCCTGATGCTCTCAAAGCTGAGGATATGCTGATTGTAGTTCAGGTAAACGGCAAGGTGCGCTGCCGCATAAGCGTAGCTCCTGATATGGCAGAGCAGCAGATAATCGATCTGGCACTTGCCAATGAAGACACCAAGAAGCATATTGAAGGCAAGACAGTCAAAAAGACTATCTATGTCAAGAACCGCCTCGTTAATATCGTAGCAGTCTGATAAATATGCTGCCATGATTTGATCATGGCCTTAACAATAAGGATAGGCGCAAAATCAGAGCATGCCCCTGATTGCTGCGCCTATACAGGTTTATGTGCATGAAAAAATTTACTTCTCTTATCGTTGGTTTGGGACTTCTAGGTCTGACCGCCTGTGGTTTTCACCTGCCAAATGAAACCTCACTTGCTGAAGCCATGCCTGAAATCAATGTATTAGGCGACTACCACAATAAATTCTTCAAAATGGTAATTCAGCGACTGCAGATATCCGGAGTTAAGACTCATGCCCAGGATAAAGGCTATATTCCTGACAATCCTGATATCCCTACTCTGAGAATTCCTAATCCTTCAGTTTCAATCCCGTTAGTTGCGGTTTCCTCCACCGCTTCTGCTCTTGAATATGACATTATTGTAAAAGCAGCCACTTCCCTTTCCATTCCAAATCACAGAACCATAGTAATGCGCAACTCCATTACCCGCTCTACAACTGAAAAGAGCGGCCGTGCACTGGCTTCTTCTGTTGAGCGCAATGTGGTTATAGATGAAACCTTAGAGGCGCTTGCTGATCAGGTAATAATGCGTCTTGGATACATGGGAAAAATGTCTGATCCTGATGAAAAGGCACCAAGACCGACCGATCTTCTGCGTGATGAAACCGATCCCAGCGCAAATGTCGACATAGTTGAAGCTGACGAGAGCAATCTCACACTGCTCGAAGCCATTGAGGCGCAGAATGCCAAAGAAGCTGAAAAAGGTAAAAAAGTAACTCTGGATGAAATGAATAACGGCCACGATATTCTCAATCGCAGTTATGAACTGCCTAAAATCGTACCTGAGCCGGTCAATTCAGCACCAGAATCACTATCTGAAGAGAACCTTTAAACAATGTCTCTTGCACCTGTATATATAGTCGCGTCTGATGATCAGCTTTTAAAACAGGAACGCAGTTTTGAAATAATCAGTCAGATGCGCTCTGCATACCCTAATGCCGAGCTTATGATCATGACCGACTCTGATTTCAAGAGCACCGGCAATGCTGATCTCAGAGTACTTGAAAACGAACTGATTGATCCCGGGCTGTTTGCAAGTGACCGCATTATCAAAATCTATCTAAAAGATCTCAATAAAACCGCTCTGCAGGTGCTAATGCTGCTGTCAGAAAAGCACCGCCCGGGCGTAGTTACCATCGTTGATCTGCCAAGAATCAATTCCACCTATAAAAAAATCGCTCCAAAAGCCTATGAGCCCAAGGCCAAAGCTAAAGGCCGGGCAACCGGTCTTGAATCCCAGCTCAAAAATGCCTTTGCCTATCTCTATAGCATCGGAGCGACACTGGAAATCATCTATCCCCCAGAGGGTACAGCACTTGAAGGCTGGATCAGGACTAGATCTCACAGTAAATACGGCTTAAACTTTGATGACACCGCGATTGCCTTCATGGCGCTCTCCTGTGACAAAAACCTGGTGATTATCGATCAGACAATGCAGGTAATGGCAAACTCTATTGATAAAAACCAGATCATAGATGCGGAAACCTTAAGTTCATATCTCACTCAGGACAGTCGCTATACAGGGTTTGAGCTGGCAGAGGCTGTGCTTACTCCGTCTAAGGATAAGGCTCTTAATATTCTAGCCTCATACTGCAATGCAGAGAGCAGTCTGCTAGAGGCCGCCAGCTTTGCGATTTCAAGGCTGGATGCCGCCTTTTCTGCTGTCGTTGACGCCCGAGTTCAAAGAGTCTATGCCCAGAGCTATAACGAACAGACTGCCTTTTTTGCCAAACACAGAATTTTTACCAGCGATCTGAAAAAAGCCATTAACATGGCCGCAAAAGACATGCCGCAGGAGATCTTCAGCTATATGCAGCAGGAGCTGGCGAGAGCTGCTAAATTTGCCAGTACCTTTAAAGCAGGCGATTCCTATAAGTGTCTGCAGAATATCTGCATGGTCGCCAACAATTTTGCAGTTATAAGCCTTACACCATTAAAACAGCTACAGTAAAATCTGGAGTAGTATTTTTATCCTATGAGCACAAGAATCGGCTTTCTCGGTGGAGCATTCAATCCTGTACATTGCGACCATGTCGAGATCGCAGAATACGTAATAAACAAATTACAGCTTGAAAAGGTCTACTTAATTCCCAACTCTTTTCCTCCTCATAAAAACACCTGCGAAATTTCATATGCAGACAGAAGATCTATGCTTGAACTGGCTATACAGGATCATTCACTGCTGGAGATTTCAGATATTGAACAGGACAGCAGCGTCAAGCACTACTCTTATGAAACTCTGAAAAAGCTGCGCGCTCTCTACGGAGAGGACGCCGATCTGTTTTTTATAATGGGAATGGACTCTCTACTGTACCTTGATGACTGGTACAGAGGACTAGAACTTACAGAATTTGCCAGCCTCGCTGTGGTAAACAGAGTTGACTATTCGCTGACTACCGCAAATGAAAATATCAGAAATTATTTAAATAAGTGCGCAGTCTCAGAAGATCAGCCTAACTTTCAGTACGCAGCAGAACAGCACCGCGGCTACTGTCTGCTACTCAATAAGCCCT
>DMTG01000036.1 GCA_003477345.1 Succinivibrionaceae bacterium
TGGAAGAATTTCATAACGGCCGTCTTTCATGCTGGTTATGTCGTTGTTCTTAAGCCAGTCATAGGCCTTGGCAAACTTCTCTTCTAGGTAGTCGTATTTCTTTGCAATCTTGATTGAGGCAGCAAACATTTATAGTACTCCTTAACATTTTTAATAAATTTTTAACAGAATGTATCTTACATCAAATGAACCTGCATTTTCCGTATGATCTGCGTCTTTAATCAATAGCGTGACTGTCTTCAAAAAAATACTCATCTACGAGTACATTGTTAAGAGTATAGATGGCAGCTCTCTTGCTGGTAATGAGGCCGTAGCCGGGCTCAGTGCCGCCGCGTGGCAGAGTAATGGAGCCCGGGTTTATATTGATAATGCCGTTTTTATATCTCGTAATGCCGCTTACATGAGTGTGGCCTGAGAACACGATATCCCCTGCCTTGAGCCCCGAACGGATAAAGCCCGACTCGGTTTCAAGGTTGAATAAATGGCCGTGAGTCAGCATGATTTTCTGAATGCCGTTCTCATGCTCTACCATCAGGTAGCCATAGGGAGCATTGCAGGGAAAACGGAACATCATGGAGTCTACTTCGCTGTCACAGTTGCCTCTTACAGCAATGATTTCATGACTTCTCTCGTTAAGCAGTTCGGAAACCTCAGGCGGATCATAGGTGCTCGGCACGATGTTGCGCGGACCGTGATTTAACAGATCACCAAGTAGCACCAGCGCATCACAGTCAAGACTGTCATAGATCTCCAGCGCTTTTTCAAGCTCACAGCCGCCGCCGTGTATATCCGACAATACAAAATACTTCATAAAACCGCCTTAGAGTCTCTGTATGACTTCAATGAGCCTTAATTATAAAACTATCGGCCTATGGATCACTAAGCTTCTGAAAGAATTTCTCTAAAACTAGCGGTCGTCACAAATCTCATATTCTGGAAAAATCCATATACGTAAGAGAAATCGCCAGAACCATCTTCCTTGAAGACAGGCTCGACATGAAAGCCTCGCTTTTAAGTCACGGCCAGAAGCAGTGGCTTGAGATAGGCATGCTGCTCATTCAGGATCCGTCTCTGCTGATGCTCGATGAGCTGGTGGCCGGCATGTCGGTTGCCGAGCGCCAGAAGACTGCCGAGCTGTTAAAGACCATTATCCGCGGCCGCTCGGTCATCGTAATCGAGCACGACATGAAATTCGTCGAAGACATTGCCAACCGCGTAACCGTGCTGCATCAGGGCAAATTCCTGGCAGAAGGCAGTATGCAGGCAATTCAGCAAAACCAGCAGGTAATTGACGTTTATCTGGGACAGTAAGGAGCAATATATGCTGACACTTGAAAACTATATGGTAAGTTACGGCGAAAGCGCTATTATCCGCAACCTGAACCTTAAAATCAGAAAAGGTGAAATCGTGGCACTGCTAGGACGCAACGGCATGGGCAAAACCACACTGATGAAATCGCTTATCGGCATGATTGGCTCAAAAGGCGGCACCTGCAGACTTGAAAACCATGATATCAGTCATTTAAAAAGCTACGAAAGAGTAGCCTCCGGCATCGGCTTTGTGCCGCAGGGACGCATGATTTTCTCAACTCTTACCGTAAAAGAGAACATCGAGACCGGTCTTACGGTTACAGGCGACAGTCAGATCCCAGAAAAGCTCTATGAACTCTTCCCTATTCTAAAAGAGTTCTCAAAGCGCCGCGGAGGCAACCTCTCAAGCGGTCAGCAGCAGCTTGCCATCGCCAGAGCTCTTGCCAGCAGACCAAAGCTGCTGATCCTGGATGAACCAACCGAAGGTATTCAGCCATCTATTATCAAGGATATGGCCAGAACTCTGCGCAGGATACGCGATGAACTTGGACTTACCATCTTCGTCTCCGAGCAGGTGCTGAGCTTTGCTATGGATGTAGCTGACAGAATAATTGTCCTAGAACACGGCGATATAGTCTATGATGCGCCAAGGGAAGAGACCGACGCCAGTGTTGTCTCAGGCTTTCTGTCAGTCTGATCTACTCGAGGGTATACATGCGCGAACGCATAAAAAGGCCTGCATTGCGCAGGCCTTATTCGTACTGGAGTTTTGAAATTACGAGACCTTAAAGTCCGTGCTCAAGCGCGCTCTTTACAGCCTTATGCCAGCCGTCCATTTTGGTTTTACGCACGTCTTCTGGCATGGCAGGAGAGAAGGTATCTATCTTCTGATCATCAAAGAGTACACTCTCATCAAGACAGCCGCTGGCAATAGCCGCCATCAGAGCCACTCCCTTAGCTGAGAGCTCGGCGTCGCTTGGAGCCTTTAAAGGCAGATATAAAAGATCGCTTACCATCTGCATCAGATAGCCGTTTCTGGTGGCACCGCCGTCAACTGACAGCTCTGTGACCTCCTCCTTTGCTGAACGGCGTACTAGATCGACAATATCGGCAACCTGATAGGCAATTGAGTCCAATGCTGCGCGCACCAGCTCCTTTTTGCCTGTAAGTCTGCTCATAGAGCAGATCATGCCTCTGACCCTGCCGGTAAAGTACGGAGCTCCCAGCCCGGAGAATGCCGGCACGAAATAGCAGCTGTCATTAGGGTTGGCGGCCCTGGCCAGAGCTTCGGTTTCAGATGGGTCTGATATAAGCTCAAGATCGTCCTTTAAGTAGCTGATGATACCGGCAGAGTAGTTTATATTGCCCTCTAAGGCATAGGTAACCCTGCCCTGGCGTCTCCAGCCTACGCTGTTGACAATGCCGTGCAGACAGGAGGAAACCTCCTGCCCTGCGTTCATCATGATTGAAGAGCCGGTGCCGAAGGTAGTCTTGATCTGCCCAGGCTTTAAACAGCCGTGGCCGAACAGCGCCCCCATCGAGTCACCTAAGGCCGAGTGGATCGGGATCTCGTGGGCCAGCACCCCGTCAAAATCCGTCATGCCGAACAGGCTGTCAGAGTCTTTAATCTCAGGCAGCGCATTCAGAGGAACCTTAAAGAGCGAGCACAGCTCCTCACTCCATTTTAAGGCACGGATATCTAAGAGCATGGTGCGTGAAGCATTGGACGGCTCGGTTGCAAAGCATCTGCCGTGAGTCAGGCAGGCTATCACATAGGAGTCCATGTTGCCTATGCAGAGATCGTCTTTTTCAGCAAGGCTCTTCGCTTCGGGAACATTGTCCATAAGCCAGGTGATCTTAGGCGCTGAAAAGAACTCCGAGAGCTCAAGCCCCGTGATTTCACGAATTCTGTCTGCCTTAGAGGCGATTTCAGGACGCTGTACAAAGGCTGCCCCTCTCGGACACTGCCAGACTACGGCATTGTACAGAGGTCTTAAAGTAGACTTCTGCCACATGCCCACCGTCTCGCGCTGTACGCTGATGCCGGCGGTCTTTATGCGGCTTTCATAGGACGGATCTCTTTTTAAAAGTCCCTCCACCACCAAAGTGACATTTTTTCTGATCTCGCTTAAGTTATGCTCCACATAGCCTAAATCATTGATGATCTGCTCATGCGGCAGAGTGAACTTGTCCACCATGGAGCCGTGCTCATCAAAGAGCACGGCCTTGGTTCCCTGGGTACTCTGATCAATACCTAAAAACAGGGGGCTAGCCATTTAAAGCTTCCTCGCACTTCTTGGCAATGCCTTCGCCGGTCAGGCCGTAGTGTTCGAACACCTGTTTGGAGTTGCCGGTTACCACCGGAGCATCCGGCAGTGACATGGTAAGAACTCTGCGCGGGCACTCTGCGCTCACAACGCGGCTTACTTCAGAGCCGAGACCTCCAAACGGAGAATGCTCTTCTACGGTAACTACGGCTCTGGCCTTAGAGGCAGCCTCGATGATGCTCTGCTCGTCTAAAGGCTTTAAACAGTACATATCGAGCACGGTAGCGCTGATGCCTTTCTTAGCAAGAATTTCTGCAGCCTGTTTTGCATAGAGCACCATCTCGCCGCAGGCGATAATGGCCACGTCCTTACCTTCACAGATCTTAGTGGCCTTATCCATTACAAACGGACAGTCATCATCACTGTAGACAGGATCAACAGCATTGCGGCCTACACGGATATAGGCAGGCTCATTATCCTTTACCATAACTTCCATCAGCTTCTTGGTCTGATAGCAGTCAGAAGGCAGATAGACACGCATGCCTGGAATTGAGGTCATGCAGGCGATATCCTGGGCGCTGTGATGGCTCATGCCTAAAGCGCCGTAGCTGACGCCGCCTGAGATACCGATGAGCTTTACATTGGTGTGGGAGTAGGCCACATCAACCTTGCACTGCTCATAGGAGCGGGCGGTGATGAAGCAGGCAGGCGACATCGGGAAGGTTCTCTTGCCTACCCTGGCCATACCGGCTGCGATACCGACCAGATCCTGCTCGGCTATGCCCACCTCGACAAACTGCTCAGGAAAAGCCTCGGCAAAAGGAGTTGCTGAAGCACTGCCGCGGGAGTCTGAGCACAGAACTACAATATCCTTATCGGTTTTG
>DMTG01000279.1 GCA_003477345.1 Succinivibrionaceae bacterium
AGGCAGTACTCTAAAGGTTAAAGGCTATCTTGCTGATGATACTCAGCTGCTTGTAGACAGAGTATCTATGCATCTTGTCAACAGCCTTTCTGCATATTTCGGAACTGAGCATCAAATGAATCCGAGTGTTCAAGTTTCAATGAGTGCTTACGCTATTAAAAAAGACAGTCCAGCAGGATCATTTGTTAATTTAGCTAATGAAGGCTATATATCTTCGTCAAACGGAGTTGCAGACAGTCTAGTTCCGATAAAAACAGAAGCAAATATCGGAACAAATGAAAAAAACATAGCACTTTTTGTAGAAAATAAAAACGATGCTAGATCTGCAGTTCAGGTAGTAGAAGCCTTAGTATGTGATGGTGATGGTAATGTGGATGGAGAGTGGGATAGCACAACACATGAGCCTCGCATTGGTTCCATCTGTCTGTGTCATGGTGATGATGTGATGAGGCCTAGCTCGTTTTATGCTCTACCTTCCAATAGTACAACACCAGTTATTGTCAGACTGACTTCAACACAGGGAGATGCCTTTAATTTTCCGAAAATCGGGCAAAAAATCCTGTTGCTAGCAAGTGCTAACAGTTATTATCTGCACAGTTTCCTTGCTCAGAAAGATTCTACCCAAGTAACTGCCAATACATTAAATGATCGAAACAGTGCGCTGGCTTCTGTTAAGGTTTTATCGTCTTCAGGACATGGTTATCGTGTCCATTCCTGGAATGCAGTGGACAAAAGCAAGAATGTTGGTATTAAAGGATACAATGCAGCTGATGCTAAGGCTAATGGCTTTTTAGATAATTCATCGATAACACTTGAAAAGAATCAGGATAATAAAGAGTACGTAAAAAATCAGATCTTAAAAGGAAGCGAATCTGGCATAGTTGCTACAATGAACAGTTTGAATAATACCGAAAAGTATTCTCAAGACTATAATGTAGAAAAACCAATGGATGCGAAATACAGGCAAGGATTATCTCAAGCCGATCATCCGAGCATATTTGAGGCAAAATCTCTTAGTAAGCGCTGCGAGAAAGTAAGAAAAGCTAACACAAAAGCTACAGAAGACAATATAAATCTTAAGAATAAGATTGAAGGTCTCAAGTCAGAAGTAGGCGCTCTTACCAAGCTTGCTGCAGCAGCTAAAGCTGCAGATCCTAAGAGTGATTCAGTTAAATCTTATGAGAATCAGATAAAAGATAAGAATAACCAGCTGGATAAGTTGAATAAAGACTTAGATGCCAGCAATAAAAAGCTTTGCAACGTAAAAGAAGAGTTATACGCCGTAACAGATGAGTTTATCGACAGAATCGGAATACCTGAAGGGCAGCAGACATCGATTGTAGATCTGTTAAGGATAGATCATAAAGGAAATCTCGAAATCAATGTTCCGAATGGTACTATTACTCTTAATGCAAAGAAAATTGTTCTTGAAAATCAGGACGGAATCTCAATGAGCGGTACAGGTAGCATCAGCTTAAATACTACCAAGTCCGTTAAGATGGGAACGAGAGGTACCTCACTTAGTGTGTCGCCAAGTGCAATAGCACTTTCTTCAAATCCGTTTGCAAACGGAGCTCTTAGTGGCTTTGGTTCCAAAGTTGTGCTAAGTAGTTTTACCGGTATAAAAATGATTGCCCCTAAAATTTCAGGAGTGGCAAAATTTAGTGCAAGTCTAGGAGATTCCCTTGGTGGAAAAGTAGGCACGAGCAAGGGTGTGGCGAGCATAAAAGGCGGTGCAGTCAGCATGGCTACCATGGGATCAACAGACTACTACAGCAATATCTTTACTTTTGATAAGGACTTAACAGTAGAACTTGTAAGTTCCATAGAAAAGGCTACTAATAATACCGATTATTTTACAGGAGTTTTTGATGGAATCCTTTATCCGGCAGTCATGTCGCAGTATGGTTTCTGGAGTGCTAATGGAACCATACAGGGATATTTTGGCAAAGAAGATAATACTAAAAACCGTAAAGACGGAAAAGTAAAATCATTCAAGGACCGTTTGGCAAGTGATAAAGCCAATGGCAGATCTACAAGAGGAACTATAGCAGGTTTTGTTGCCGATACATGTGACTTTGCCTGCGATTGTATTGATTATCTGTCAGATTCACTATCAGTAGTAATATCAGTATTAAACTTTTCAGACACCGTAAACAAGAGAGAAGGTGACGATGAGGTTAACTGGTTCTCTAAGAGTGGTTTAGTTGGCAAGAATCACGCAGAAGATCTGAAATATCTGTTTTCAAGTATTAACTACACCTTAAATACTATAGCAGTGCATGCAGTGTATCTTGCAAACAGCAACTGGTCTCAGCTAGATGGTGCAAAGATAGGAATTAGCGCAGGAAAGATTACTCAGTCATCTTACTCTAGTGAGGAAAAGACTTTAAACAGAACCCGTTATATAGCACCATAGAACCGCCAGCAAAACTTGTACTATTCCTTCATAGTGGCAGTTGTGTTTGAAAAATATAGTGGATTTATCCACTGAATATCAGAATAAAGGAAACGATTTTATGGAACTTACAGAAGAACAGAAATCACAGCTAAAGGAGCTGGGAAAAGAGTTAGCTTTGTCTGTTGCAGCAGAAGTGGCCTTTTCTGCGGCAACATCTTTATTAGAAGAATTTCTTACCACTAACTATGAGAAAAATACTCTGTCAGGCAATAAGATAGCTGCTCCGACAGAAGACAAGGCCCTGCTAGACAAGAAGGAAGCTGATGGCAACTCTAATGAAGGAGCTATTGCAAAGGATGATGTCAGAGCTCAGCAGGGAGGTGTTAAGGGCAGCGATACGGATGTAGATGCCAACTCCAATGACGCATTAGCAAGTGAAACTGAAGCAAAGGCTCTGCAGACGTCGGCAGGTGCCACAGAAATTGCAACCAAAGCATTGAAAATGAATTAAAGAATGAAATCATTCAGAATATGGAGAATATGATATGTCAGACAAGCTAGACTGGATGAACAAGCATCTTGTATTGCTTCAGTATCCTACAGTAAAGGAAGCGGTAGAAAAGGAGAACTATCCTGCAAGTACTGATCAGTTAGAGCTTGCTGAACATTTTCCAGACAGTGAAGACTTTCTTTTAGAACTTGAAAGACAGCATGAATATAAAGATGCCTGCTGCTTTCTTGCCTATAACATGCACAAGCGTGCGGCAGTGTGGTGGGCATATCTATGTGTTGTAGATCTGTTAAAAGAATTAAAGAAAAAGCCTGCTAAAAAAAGAGATATTGAAGATATCGGCAAGCCAAAACCGTTTAATATTCCTGATTGGGCAAAGGATAAACCAGTGGTGCCACCTGCAGATGTCAAAAAGAACCTTGCCGAATTCGATGAATTTGTAAAGAAAGCCTGGTCAGATCACGATGCAAGAATGGCAAAGATTGATCCTGAAGTTAGAAAAATTGCAGAACAGGGAATTGAAATTTTCATGAATGAGTTCAGGAAAGTTCATGGAAAAGATCTGTTTGAACTAGTAGCAGAATCTGGTCGAAAAATAATCAGAGATCAGGGAAACGAGTTTGTTGTAAATGTTGAAAACAGTCCGATTACCAAAGCAACAGATGAAGTAAAGGCTCAAATAGAAAAGTCTCGTCAGGAAACTATCAAAACCGTCAAGGCTGCACTTCCTAAAGTTGATATCAAAGCCAAAAAGAAGATGAAGCTAGATGCTTTAAATAGTACTTATAGCTATATTGTGTCGCCTGATGAAGACAATGCAAACAATTGTCTTACGATAGGAAATAAAGGTCCGGACATGCCGGAAGGCCTGCTGGCATTATGTGCTTTCTGGAGTTTTGGAGATCTTGCTCCAAAAGGAAAGAATGTGGTTAAAACTCCAGCAGGTCTGATGGCTAATGGAATTAACTCCCTGCTGCTTATGCTGTCTCTTGCTGAAGGCGGTGAACGCAAGTTGCCTGAACGTTATGAAAACTATTATAAAATTGGTTATGACGTAGCAATTGGCAAGAGTAATTGGAGCAAGTCTGTAGAAGATCATATAGCTCCGCATGATGAAGTAGCAGAAATAAAGTATTATTCTGAGACAGAAAAAAAGGTAGAAAAAGATCTGATCAACAGATTTAAAGGCTAAAAACAGAGGTATAGGTAGAATCTATCTCATCTTAGAAAGATTATGCATAAAAACCATTAATTTCAAAAAAAAAAAAAA
>DMTG01000258.1 GCA_003477345.1 Succinivibrionaceae bacterium
TTTTTTAATTTAGCTGTTGCTAATATTTTTACTTCTGAGAATGTGCAGCCTGAATTGCCGAATTTGCACCTCCTATAAGATGTTGGTATGTACCTCTGATTTTCAGGCAGTCACACAGCTGACTTGCGGTAGTCAGGTTTGGAAGTGGGGTTAGGTTAACAGCTTCCATAATTTTATCTATATCTGATTTGCTCTCCTTTAGGGCTTCTATGTAGTGATTTACCGCAAGCTCTCTAGGATCATATAATTTTTCTTCTTCATTGCGACTCTGCATATTCTGCTTGGTAAACACATTATTGATAACGTAATTCTTGATAAACAGACCATCTGTTCCATTTGCACTGACTGCAGTAACGGTGCTTTTCAATGCATTCTGGATTTCGTTTACAGATAGTCTGTAATTGCATTTCTCCAGTTTGATTTCCAGCAATCTTGTCATAATTAGAGCAAGGATACAGAGAGTAATATGTCCGATAATATTGTTTTTCTGTAACTATTCAGAACTCCTGAATGGTTTTACATCCTTAAAGTAGAGTTTTGGGCATCTGTAAAAGATTTAAAAGGTATGGCATGTTTTATGCCGCCAGTATATCCCCAGTGTATCCGATTTTTTCCAGAAACATAAGATCTCGCCTGGTGCACTCGCTCACAATCCTGCTTGCCGGATGCTTCCGTCCAACCAGTCTGGTAATTTCCACTGCGTCAAACCATTGCAATATATCGTAGAGCGATACATTGTTGAGCCAGCTGAGCAGCTCGCGCTCTCTGCTCAGATTTAATTCGGTGTCGTGTAACAGCTCACCGTTCTTCTGTCCAAGTACACCTTTAAGCTGATTTATCTTTCTGTAAAGAAACTCATAGTAACCTAATGCCACAAACTGTACCAGCTGTCGTCCTCTCAGCCTGTCTGAGTCCCAAACGCGTGGCTTTCTGCCATCTGCCTTTTGCTTGAACAGTTCATACAGGTCCTCTATATGCTCTCGACGGCGATAGGTAGTTATGTTCTCATCGCGATCTTTTAGTTTATTGGACAAAAGGGCGTAAATGCCGAAATAGCGGGATACCTGCTCACATTCATCCTGTTTTATCGTGACCTTAATCCCTCCTCTTGTATGACGGCAGTCGAGATATTTTTCGGCACGCGAGAGTGCTGCAGGTGGAAGCTCCTCGTCCGCCTCCAGACGTCTTTTAAGCTCAACCAGATCGGCGATAAACCTGCTCTTCTCCTCATGGTATTTCTGCTCGTTGCGTACTATAGTCAAATATAAGCGCGGCTTGATGGTGATCTTCTCTCCTCTCCTGTGCTTCTCTGTGTTGTACTGCCAGGCTGTATTAAACTCCGGTCTGACCGTGACAGTTAGTGCCGAGGTCTCAACTTCCCAAGGCAAGGCATTCTGCAGTAAATTGAGCTCGGACATATGTTCATCAATGCATTCCTTAATCCATTTGCCGTTGTTTGCTGTGACTCTGATCTGAAATTTAATGTGCTCTTTTATGCACATCACGATATTGGCCGAGGAATAGAAGCCGTTATCTTTGACCAAAAGTGGCATGTCAACCTCGAGGAAGTCCAGTTGTTTTAATGCATTCTTGACGCAGATTACATCTGGAATATTGCCCGGTTGCGTACAGTAGGCAAAGGGTTGATCGTCCTTGAGTGAGTAGAGAGTCAGAAGTTTGATGGTGGGCAATCCGTCATGCTCCTTGTTAAAGCCATAGCGGGCCTGAATTTGACTCTCAGAGTAGGTTGAAATAGTTGTGCTGTCGTAAGCAATGGCATCATTGGACTGTAGTCTATTTGCTCTGGCCTTGAAATAGCCCTGAATGCATTCCTCATGTTGACCGAGCTGTTCGAATATTGCCCGACACATGTCTTCGCTCAGCATCTTCTCTTCTGCAATGCCGTGTTTAGCCTGCCAGCTGAACAAACGAGGCAGCGTATCACCTCCGGTCGCAATCCAGAACTGAGAGAGCGCATTGATACGCTCTGCCAGATTTCCATATACACTCGGAGGCATTGCTCTGCATAAATCATCCTCAATGCCTGAGGCCTTACCCGCCCATTTGAGCAGAGACATCATTCCCATATGCCAACGCGCTGTTCCGTAAGTATCCACAGGAGCGGTTGCTGTTACATCTGCAGTGGAGTCAGAACTCACAGAATTGCTCCTGTTTTCATCAGAGTGTTTACGCTTGTACACCGGGCGCTCAGGTCTCATTCTGAAATTGGTTCCAACTATAGGCCCATCTTTAGTCAGTCTCTTGCCTATAAGTTTACTGCCAAGAATATCGTTGCACCGAGTCTTAGGATTATATTTAACCGTACGCTCATAAACATAGATTACCCCATTAGCTCCCTTGCGGTTAATGGTAAGGGTTCTAACATCACCTCTGATTGGTCTGGCCATAACTAATCCACCATAATTATTAACAGATGATATATATTTTAACATAGGTACCCGTTAAAATTAAACAAAAAAAGTGAACAACTTCACGCAATCATAAGAAGATTATATGAAAATCAATAGATAATTAGATATGAACAGGCTAAACTCGCCATTTAATGGATTAACAGGTCACTATGTGTCTACTTTCAGGTTTTATCAGCAAAAGCTCTATTCTTTTGACGAAATAAATCAAAATCTGCCTTTCCATAAGGATTATTAAGTAAT
>DMTG01000297.1 GCA_003477345.1 Succinivibrionaceae bacterium
CGATCATTGACATGACTTCAGTATCGATTCTGAGCAGGGCTTTCTTCAGCACTTCCTGAGATACTGGTTCAGAAAATTCTCTTGAAACTATTTTCTTTAAAAACTCCAGTCCGAATTTTTCCCACATGAGACCAGCTGTCGCATAACGTATACCGTTGTCACGTGATAAATTAAAAGCAGGGCTGTGATGATCAAAATGTCGACTATCGTTGATTCCTGAAACATCAATTATCAGATCAGCTTTTTCAAGTTCATCCGGATCACTGCTTCTTATAACCTGACTGTTTTCGTAGAGGTAGGATATGATAGCGCAGGCCATAGTTTCATCTGCATGAAAACTACCATTATGTGTGCCAATAATCATTAAATAAACTCCTTCTATAGCAGTAGGATTTTATCACGGGCATTTCAAATAACATCTTTTTTTATGCGTCCAACTTCGCAATAAGGAATAATTTTTGCTATATTTAGCGCTAACTTAAAAAACACTATTCAGCTCTGATTAAAAAAAATTCTGCTTTAATTATGAACACATATAAAGTTTACCTGGCTCCTATGGACGGAGTTACTGATCCTCCTTTTAGAAAGATACTATGCAGACATGGAGGATATGACATCAGCTTTACCGAATTTCTGCGCGTTACCGATGTTCCTATTCTGGAAAAAGCTATTTTAAGAGATGTGCCAGAGCTTAGATTCGGCGGCAAAACAGAAGACGGGACTCCCATCAGAGTTCAGCTTTTAGGCGATCATCCAGGCGCTATGGCTGCCACCGCCGTAGCTGCGGTAAAACTCGGCGCTCAGTCAATTGATATAAATTTCGGCTGTCCTTCAAGATTTGTTCATCACAGCGGATCTATGCTGTTAGCAGAACCTGAGCTTTTACATACTATTGTAAGCACAGTTCGCGATCATCTGCCTGCCGAGATCCCTCTGTCAGTAAAAATCCGCTCAGGTTTTGCCGATAAAAAAGAAGCTCCTGATATAGTAAAAGCCATTGCTATACCAGGAGTCAGTGAAATTATCATGCACTGCCGTACCAGAAAAGAACTGTACAAGAGAGACTGCATTGACTGGACCGTACTGGAGCCTTTCAGCGCAGAATATCCAGACATTAACTTCGTGGCCAACGGTGAGATAAATTCACTAAGTGATGCCGTTGCCTGCGAGGCCCAGAGCCACTGCACAACCTTTATGACCGGCAGAGGTGCGATCGCGATCGCGAATCTTGGATACGTTATAAAGGAAAAAGGTCTGCCATATGATACAGTTAAGACATTAAATGTTCTTTTGGAAATAATGAATGAATTTGTGGAAATGGATGCAGAACCTAGAATCGTGCTGAACAGAGCCAAGCAGTTTTTAGGCTATGCGCGCAAGGCAAATCATGAACTGGCTGAATTTTTTTGCGTATTCTGCCGCAGTGAAGATCTGAATAACAGTTTTAAACTTACAGAAAAATTCTTGACGAGGATTGGAAAATGAAAGGCGTAGAGCGTTTGCTGCTTTGTGTTGCGTTAAGTGCCACTGTCTTTACAGGAGCTGCAGCAGCCGAAGATGAATATGCTGAAGAACCGGTATTCAAAGCCCAAGTAGCTCATTTTCCGCCTTTACCGGATGGCTGGACTCTTACAGTCAACGATGACAACAGCATTAACTATAAATCTCCTGCAAATGCCAATGGGGAATCAGTTTCCAATGTGCGCTTTCTATATACCAAAAGAACCTCCGGCCTTGATGCCTCAGAGTACGCACAGAATTATGCTGAAACCAATGTCTGTGCTGATCCTGTAATTCAGGGCGTAGGCTTTTATACCGTTTCCTGCAAAACATCTCAGACTGATGCCGTGATAATCGGTGAACCTAATAATATGTATCTTATCGAGGTAATGGGGGAATACTCCTCAGTATCTATCAATATGATAAACAGCTATCTTAATGAGATCGTATCCGGCAAACATACCTTTAAAAATCGCGATATCGGGGAATTAAGCCCTGAGATGAAAAAGAAAAAGAAGCGCCAGAATAAAAACTAAGCCTTAATAAAAATTCTACTCAGCTTTAAGAGTAAGAATATAATTCTGCGCCTCGTCATATAGTCTGAAAGCAAAGCCCTGCCACATAGAAGTGCCATTGCTTACAAGAAGCCTGGTACCCTTATCAAGGACATACAACCCTGAAACATAGCCATGATTGGCCATTGCCACCACGTTTCTCACGAGTGGAGCCATTCCTCCGTGGGTATGCCCGGACAGAACAAGATCTGCTTTTCCATCTGCGTAATCAGCGTTTCCTGGTCTGTGAGACATCAGAATTTTGGGAATATCAGAGCCAAAGCCTTCAAATGCTGAACAGGTAACTTCCGCATCTGCATTGTCTAGAATTCCTCCAAGATAAAACAGCTCTCTGCCGTTATCTGATCTTATGACGACTGTTTCATTGTCAAGAAGTCTAATCCCGCCGCTTCTTAGAAATTCTGACCAGGCCTGATAATTCCAGTAGATTTCATGGTTGCCTTCACAGCCGTAAATACCGTCTGTTGCTTTTAAT
>DMTG01000304.1 GCA_003477345.1 Succinivibrionaceae bacterium
CGGATTACCCTGAGCGTCGGTTTCAAGTGGCAGATAGACATCGAGGATCACTACACGGCCATCGTCCAGAAGCTGCAGGCCGTAATTGAAGAGCAGGGCGTTTATGACTCTGCGCTCCTGACGCTTGAAGTCTCCTTCCTGCGCCTTGTGCTGGTCAATAAACTGCTGCACGTAGTCACGGGCTATACGGCGCTCGCTGTCCTTCATCGGCAGCGGCTGGTTTGGTACTACCAGACCTTCTGAATACAGTCCTCTTAGAGTTGGATCTTCAGTCAGTCCCTGTATGGCAAGTCCGCCCGCCTCGATACCGGACAGGGCAGCGTGTGCGCTAAACGTAAGGAGCAGGGGAAAGGCTAGTGCTAATCTTTTCATGGATGCCTCAGATTAAAATTCCTTTACGGAATTGTTCTTGGTTCTGTTCAATCATCTTACGCAGTTCTTCTTCTGACTGTTTCTCCTGTAGGGGCGGGATTTGATTTTGTTTTATGTTGTCCCGAAACTGCTGCATTCTGTCTTTAATATCAGGAACAGTTGAGCTGCTCTCATTGGAAGACAGCGGACGACAATCGGCGCTCGTCGCTATAATCCCAAGTAGACATACAAGAAGAAGTCTTTTCATATCAATCTCCGTCAGTGTGTCTGAAAGAAGCCTGCGCCGTCATTGGTTTCAGCCTCGGAATAATCCCCGCCATACTGATTAGAGAAATCTTCTTCAGGAGGCGGTGGCGGTAATTCTCCGTCTTCTGGTCTCTCAGGCTGGGGCTGCATGGCAGAGCGGCGAATATCGTCTAAGGCCTCACGGGCACGGTTTTCTGAATTGATATACTCGCTTACGCGGTCGTGGGACTGTTTGAGCTCGGCCTGCAGGGCATTGCGCTGCTCCTGTGACATGTTGCCGTGGGTGGCCAGCACATTCTGAATAAAATACTGCTCGGTCTTTTCAGCGTTCTGCTGACGGCGTATGTCTTCGATGTTCTTGCGGTGAGTAAGCTCTCTCTGATAATTCCTGGTACGCTCTCGCTTCTGTACCTCGGCAGGCGCTTCTTCTACCTGTTTGTTCTCGGCAAAACCGAACGTGGTGTCACCGTAAATGGTGTCTGCTACGCTGCCCTCATCAGTGGACTGCATATTGAAAAAAGAGCCCTCAGACTCTTCGGCACTTGCGGTGCCTGAAAGGAGGGCTACGGCTATGACGCACACTAAAGATTTATTCATATTTATTTTTTCTTGCTGTCCTTTTTACTGTTCTGGGCCTCTTTCTGAGACTCGTCATTCATGGCTTCAATAGCCTGCATGAGCTCCTCTTTAGGAACGGCACCGGAGATAGTACGGGTTTTGCCGGTCAGAGTATCCACAATGACAGAGCAAGGAGTGGACTGAATACCGTAACCTGCGGCATCTTCCTTGTCGGTATTGACAGCTTTAACGGTATCAGGCTCGTTCATGCATGAGAGATATTTCTCAGCGCTGATGTCGAGCTCGTCGGACAATTCGTGGACAAGAGCGCCCACACCGCGGCCGTTGGACTGGGTAGCCTCAAACAGACGATCTAAGCCCATCCAGAATTTCTTGTTGCCGCCCAGACGGTAGACGCACTGTATAGCAATAGCTTCCTGAGTAGCGGCCGGATCGTGGAACTGCAAAGGCAGGTTCTTCCACTCAACTGCTACCTGACCGTTGGAGAGATCTGCCACTTCTTTAGGCACTGCAAAGAAGTTCTTGCAGTACGGGCACTCTACGTCAGAGAATTCCTGAATAATAAAGCGGGCTTTTGGATTGCCGTAGATTTTGCGTCCTGCAGGTACGGCCTCGTCGGCTGCATTGTACTTGGCGGCTCTCTCGGCCATGCGCTCACGGGCCTTGTCAAGACGCAGCTCGGCAAGAGTGTCTCTTACCAGCACTTTGAATTCAGCCTTATCTCTAATGACCATGCCTTTAGGCTGCTGGTTGTTAGGATCTAAATCCAGTGCATTGTCTGGCTGGCCGGGAATAATGCCGGTGCTGGTGCGCTTGGAATTGGCAGATGCGAAACTCTGGGCCTCGGCGTTCTGGCGCATATTGGACTGTACAAAGGCATTGGACGGATCGATATTACTGTCGCCAGAGCGGCATACGGCTATTACGCTGAAGAACAGGGCACCGCCTGCCATAAGCATAGTCATACGGCTCTTGTCGTGGATGAATCCTTTTAGGTATTCCTTGTTTAGATACTGCTCTCTGAATTCCTGATAGTTAAAATTGAATTTGCCAGGCTTAACCCCGTCGGCTCTGGCGTTCTCACCCTGTGCGGCAGCGCTCCCGTCTTTGGCTTTGTGCTGTTTCTTTTTATTAAGGAAGGAGGCAGCGCCAGCACCGAGGCCTTTGAGTCTGTCCATAAAGCCTTTTGACTGTGGCCTGCTGTCACCGGATGGAGCTTCAATCTCAGGTGTCTGCTCTGTAAAGCTTGTCTGAACACTTGCCTGTACACTAGCCTGTGAAGGCGCACTCTGAGAAGCGGTTTCTGCAGCGGTATTTTCAGGAGCTTCAGCTTTAGCTTCGGTTGCGGCTGCGGCTGTCTTTTCCTGTACAGTTTCTTGCTCTACAGCTTCTTCCTGTACCAATGTCTCAACCACTTTGGTCTTTCTTGATCTAGGAGCTCTAGGTTTTCTCTTTTTTGGCTTTACGCTATTGTCCGCCTCTTCTAATGCAGCCAGCGCGTCGGTCATGGCCACGGCGCTGTTCTCGCTATCTGCTGAAGCTGAAGTCTGGTTATCGTTTTCGTCTAAATATGTGTGATGTGCTGTCTTTTTCATTTGAGTATCCTTTAGTGATTTTAGGCACTAGCCGATAGATGTCATTTTTTCAGAAAGAGCGCCCGCTTTTTTCTCCGATAGGGGCAAGGTTGAGGCGTTTTGAGGCGTTTTTTATCATCTGCCCCGATATAAGGGAAGGCTCCTTGTGGCGGCTAGTAAAATCCAGACGGCGGCCTAGTAAAACGCTTATGTCTGTGTGTATTTGTATTTTGTCAGTTTTATTGACATAGATTAAGTAATTTGATATAATATACACATATTAGAAAAATCGCTGGAGGTTTTTATGGGCGGACAGGTTGCACGCGATCCAGACTATGAAGTGATCTGCGGTACAGATGCTGAGTCTGTAAACAAGATTGATGAAATGTTCAAGAGAGTTAACAGCGCGCTTTTGGACAATTCAGATGACATGGCAGAGCTTTCTAAGGTTTCTCCTGTCAACGAAAAGATAGTTGAGAAAGGCTCAGGCTGGGTTGAAGAGCCTTCAGAGCCCGATGATATAGCCGAGCTTGCCAGCAAGATGGCTTATAGGAGCGAGTGTATGCAGAAAGATCCTGAAGAAAAGCTGACTGAAGAACAGAGTGAAGATCTTGAGTCACTAAAAGCTCTGAATATAGATGAAAGAGCCGCCCGCATCATCGTACGGCATGAAGGTGATAAGAAGTTCTGGTCTCACGGCAAGCCTCTTTTTGTGAATATCACTCCTTTAGTAAAGGAGGCGATGGATAAGTGCAAGAGCACTTTAGATCCGGTCACTTTCTGGGATAATACCGCTCTGTACGTGCGTACCGTAATTGAGGGCGCCTACGCGGGAGTAGAGTTTGAAGGCGGCAAGAGTGTCTTTGATGAAGTAAATTCTCTGATGCTCAAAGACTATATAGTAGCCTGCGGCAATCTCGGTTTTTCTCCTTTTGATGATGAGTCGCTGGTGCCAAGCTACAATGGCCAGAAGATTAAGCCTATAATCCGTCTGCGCGGTTTAGAGCAGCTGGTCTTCAAAGCGCCTGATTTTAAGAGCTGTACATTCAAACGCAGTGACAGAAGCGTAAAGATCCTGGTGTCAAAGCCGGTACAGGATGCCCTTGGCAACTATACTCAGAGAGCCTTAGTTGAAGAAGAGCGCCCTGAAGTCATTACCTGTGTCATTACCGCTGACGACGGCAGATCTGTGGAAGGCTGTGCTTATCCTGCAAGCGATGCCCGCCTTGAAGATAGAAATGATGATTTCTGGCTTAAATCTACTGACATTATGCTAGAGCATGTCGCCTTCAAACGTGCGGCCCTGCGCTTTTTAGGCGGCCTGCCGGGCTGTGGCGATGAGACCTCTATATTAAAGAGCGGTACTCTTCTGACAGCCAAAGAGCGCCGTGCCAAATCTGACGAAATGACAGTCAAAATCGGCAGAAGCAGCAGGCTTGAGGAGCTGGTGCGCTATAAGGATGAGATTAACGCCGCACCTGAGAACTACGGCAAGTTTGCAAAGCAGCTGCTCTCTCAGATTGACATTCGCATGAACTTTCTTACAAGTCACCCGGAAATTACTCTGAAGAGCGAAGAAGAGATCAAGGCCAGGAAGAAAGATCTGCCTGCCTTTGTGGAGCGTAACCGTCAGAAGAAGGCTTACAGCAATCCATTTCTGCACCCGCTGCCGTCCAACTGCTCGGTAGATCTGGATAAGATAGGCTAGAAAAGGCCCGCGCAGAGCGGGCTTTAAAATTAATATATAAAACTACAGCACAACGTTTAAGGATCATTTGAGTCATGGATAACAAGAATATTAAAACCAATACCAAACACAAGCTTCCAAAGGTTCTCTTTCAGGTGCCTATCAAGAAAACCTCTGACAGAACTACTCTTAAAATGAATATAACCCTTCAGAGTCTCATCTGCGGTCTGGTAGGAGGCATGATTGGAACTGGTCTTTATCTCTACTATATGGATGCCAAGTCTCCAATTGTATCTCTCTGCATTTTTGAGGGACTGTTTCTTTTAGTCTGCCTGTATACCTTTGTAAATGCACAGCGTCTGATGAATTTTGCTGGCACTCTGGTAGAGTTCTGCAGCAGAATTCCTGTTAAGACTCTGAATAATCCAAGCTATCACATATTCAGTCTCGGGCATGGACATATTGAACTTGTCAAAGCTCTAATCGTCTGGAGTATGGCGGTACTTATGGGCGGCTATCTTATCTGCCATCTGATGCCGGCGGCAGGCGTAGGTGTAGTCTGTGCAGTAGCCTTTATCTGCGGTGCTGTCTCCAGCATTGTTGCCAGTGCCAGCAGTCAGAA
>DMTG01000267.1 GCA_003477345.1 Succinivibrionaceae bacterium
TATGAATGAGACGTTACACTAGAGGCATTCAGATAAATAAAGTGCTGTCTAATGAAACTCTCTTAAAAGAAGGCTGGTGCTGTATTAGCGTGTTTGAGGGATAATCTAATATTAGGATGATCCCGTAAGTTGTTAGGAAACGCCGTATGCGGATCCGCACGTACGGTGTTGTGAGAGCCCGGATCTCCGGGCTACTCGATTATTTTTTTTAATACTAAAAGCTGTTTTTACAGAGCAGCTAAGATACCGCCGTCAACAGCAATCAGCTGGCCAGTGATGAAGTCTGCACCCTTAGATGCGAAGAACAGAGCTGCGTGAGCAACTTCTTCTGGCTGGCCCCAGCGTCCTGCTGGAGTACGATCAATAATGAACTGGTTGAACTTCTTGTCCTCGATCAGTGGAGTGTTCATCTCAGTTGCGATGTAGCCAGGGATAATTGCGTTAGCCTGAATGTTGTACTTGGCCCACTCAATAGCTATTGCCTTGGTGAACATCTTTACACCGCCCTTGGAGGCTACGTACGGGGAGATGGTTGGTCTTGCAATTTCGCTCATCAGAGATGCGATATTAACAATCTTGCCGCCGCCCTTGGATTTCATCATCTCAAAGCAGTTCTGAGTTAAGAGGAAGGTACCGGTCAGGTTGATGCCTAAAACCTTGTTCCAGGTATCAAGAGGCATAGTCTCAAGAGGTCCACGGAGATTTACACCAGCGCAGTTAACCAGCACATCGATGCAGGCTCCGTCAGCCTTGATACGGGCAAAAGCCTCATCAACAGAAGTCTTGGAACCAACATCGCAAGGAACAGCGTGAACACGATTTTCTTTCTTGGTGTCAATTTCTTCAGCTGCCTGACCTAACTGATCAGGATTACGGGACATGATATAGATGTTTGCGCCTTCTTTGTAGAAGAGTTCGGCTATAGCACGACCAATACCGCGGCTGCCGCCAGAAATAAGAGCTGTTTTGCCTTCGAGAATCATGTAATTTCTCCTTTACTAATAAATAAAAATTCTTTTAAACCGTCAGATCTTTTACGTAAAGAGGATCTGCTTTAGAAAACTGTCTTTAATGAGAGTTTAGACCATTCTGTTAATCGCAGATTAAAACAGAATTTTTTGCGTAAAAATGTGCGTATGTTCAAATAATTATCAATCAGTACGCAAAAGAACGATTAATTTAAAATATGACCTATCTTGAATGTTAGTGTAATTTGCAACCTTCTGTATTTTAAAGATTTTTATATGGATACTTGTATCCAAGTAGGGCGTAATCATTGTAGCTGAAATGTATTGGAGGTTTTTGGGTCGCTGTGACTTATAATTTTATGACTTAGAAGATGTCTTAGGAGAGAGTGCTCTATAAAAAATCAGGTATCGAGATTATCGATACCTGAAGTCTTGTTCGTTTTAAAGCAAGAGGTGATTTTTGTGGTTCACCTCTTTTTTATCAGGAGGCTGTTAGATAACACCCTGAGCAATCATGGCATCAGCAACCTTGCGGAAGCCGGCGATATTGGCACCAAGAACCAGGTTGCCCTTTACACCGAACTCTTCTGCGGTTCTGGCAGCGTTGTTGTAAAGGTTGGTCATAATGGTGTGAAGCTTGCCGTCAACTTCATCGAAGGTCCAGGCAGTCATGCCGGCATTCTGCTCCATCTCGAGCTGAGAAGTTGCAACACCGCCAGCGTTGGCAGCCTTGGCAGGACCATAGGCGATACCAGCCTTTAAGAACTGGTTGATTGCGCCTAAGGTTGAAGGCATGTTGGCGCCTTCAGCTACGCACTTGCAGCCGTTAGCGAGCAGGGTCTTGGCATCTTCTTCTGTAACTTCGTTCTGAGTTGCGCAAGGGAAAGCAGCGTCTACCTTGTAAGACCATACCTTGTGCTGGCCAGCTGGGTAGTCAGCTACTGGAGTATATTCAGCGGTTGCAACCAGTTCTTTGTAACGGGTAAGAGATGCACGCTCAACTTCCTTAACCTGCTTTAATACGTCAATCTTGATGCCGTTAGGATCGTAGATAGTGCCGCGTGAATCAGATACGGTAACAGGGGTAGCACCCATCTGATAGAGCTTCTCGCAGCAGTAGATGGCAACGTTGCCGGCACCTGATACGGCGCACTTCTTGCCCTTTAAGGAGTCTCCACGCTCTTTTAACATAGCATCGGTGAAGTAAACTACACCGTAGCCGGTAGCTTCAGTACGGGCAAGTGAGCCGCCCCAGTTTAAGCCCTTACCGGTCAGGATGCCTTCATAACGGGTGGTAAGACGCTTGTAGGCGCCGTACATATAGCCGATTTCACGACCGCCAGTACCGATGTCGCCTGCTGGAACGTCAACAGTAGGTCCGATGTAGCGGAACAGCTGCAGCATGAAGTTCTGGCAGAAACGCATAACTTCGTTGTCGCTCTTGCCTTTAGGATCAAAGTCAGCACCGCCCTTAGCGCCACCAATAGGAGTACCGGTCAGAGAATTCTTTAAGATCTGCTCTAAGCCTAAGAACTTTAAGATGCTCTCGTTTACGGAAGGGTGCAGACGAATGCCTCCCTTGTAAGGCCCGATGGCAGAGTTGAACTGTACGCGGTAGCCGTGGTTTACCTGGATTTCTCCCTTATCGTCAACCCATTCAACGCGGAACTTAATGGTACGCTCAGGTTCAGTCATGCGCTCTAAGATCTTGTATTTTTCGTACTTGGAATCTTTATCAAGAGCTGGCTGCAGGGTTTTTAAAATTTCTTCAGCGGCCTGTAAGAATTCAGGCTGAAAAGGATAGCGTGCCTTTAAGGAATTCAACACGTTTTCAGAGTATGACATATATGTCTCCTATTTATTTTGAAATCTATTGTTCTTTTATTGAGCATACTCTAGCGTGCAAATTTTAGATCTGCAATTTATTGGCAAAAACGCACAAATGGTGCACATTTTTGCACCAAGCGAGAGCGTGCACTATTATGGTTAGATAAATACCATTTTGTAGAATTTATCTGTTTACTTCTGATTATTATACGTAATAACCAATAGTTAATTGTTTTACAGGACTTGTGCCAGAAATTGATTCTGCTATAAAAAAGTCAAGCATAAAACAATGCTGATAGACGACACGAGTTGAGCAGATACAAAAATGCCTCAGATTTTTTGAAACTGAGGCACTAAAACCATACTGATTTTTTAAATTTTAGAGGCTGTAGTAAAGCTCAAACTCTGCTGGGTGCGGAGTGCAGCGGATCTTGGTGTCTTCAGCTTTCTTCAGCTCGATGAATGCATCAATGAAGTCCTGAGTAAATACGCCGCCCTGCTGCAGGAATTCATTATCCTGCTCTAAGGCTTTGAGAGCCTCTTCTAAAGAGCCGCAGACCTGAGGAATGTTGATGGCTTCCTCTGGTGGCAGATCGTAGAGATTCTTATCCATAGGATCGCCAGGATTGATGCGGTTATTGATGCCGTCCAGACCTGCCATCAGCATGGCTGCAAAGGAGATGTAAGGATTGGCTGTGCAGTCAGGGAAGCGCACTTCAATGTGGGCAGTCTTCGGGTTTAGAAAATATGGAATACGGATAGAAGCTGAACGGTTGGAGGCAGAGTAGGCCAGCATCAATGGAGCTTCAAAACCAGGCACCAGTCTCTTGTAGGAGTTGGTAGAAGGATTGGTGAAAGCATTCAAGGCTTTGGCATGTTTAATGATGCCGCCGATGTACCATAAAGCTTCCTGAGACAGACCGCCGTAGAGGTTACCTGCAAAGATATTGTGGCCATCCTTGCCAATGGACTGATGGCAGTGCATACCGGAGCCGTTGTCGCCAGCGATTGGTTTTGGCATGAATGTGGCTGTCTTGCCGTACTGATTGGCAACATTGTGCACAATGTACTTGTAAAGCATTACTTCGTCTGCTTTCTTGGTAAGAGAGTTGAATTCAGTTGCAATCTCATTCTGTCCTGCTGTTGCAACTTCGTGGTGATGAGCTTCGATAACCATGCCCATCTGAGCCATGATCTTGCACATGGCAGAACGGATATC
>DMTG01000027.1 GCA_003477345.1 Succinivibrionaceae bacterium
AAAGTGCTGTCTAATGAAACTCTCTTAAAAGAAGGCTGGTGCTGTATTAGCGTGTTTGAGGGATAATCTAATATTAGGATGATCCCGTAAGTTGTTAGGAAACGCCGTATGCGGATCCGCACGTACGGTGTTGTGAGAGCCCGGATCTCCGGGCTACTCGATTCTTCTGGAGTCTGATTGCTCTATCAGGTCTTAAGGCATAATAGAGCAATCAGATTTAAAAAAAATCAGAAACACCAAACTAGGAGAACAGTATGCAGGTGCGCAGTAAAGATATTATGTTCGGTCCTGAGTGGGCTAATGTTCGTGCCTTATACAAGGCAGCAGGCTTTACCGACAGTGAGCTGAAAAAGCCTATTATAGGCGTAGTCAATGCCTTCAACGAGGTCTGCCCTGGACACAATATCCTAAAGGAGATGGCCGAGCGTGTTAAGGAGGGCATTTTCGCCTCGGGTGGCACTCCGGTAGAGTTTGGAACTATCGGTGCCTGTGACGGCATTGCCATGGCGCATGACGGCATGAAATACATTCTGCCTGGCCGCGAGACCATTGCCAATGACGTAGAGGTAATGGTACAGGCCCATCGTCTTGACGGTCTCGTGCTGTTAGGATCCTGCGATAAAATCGAGCCTGGTCTGATATTAGGCGCTCTGAGAGTCAACCTTCCTACGGTTTTTGTAAACGGCGGCCCGGCACTGCCTGGTCACATGAAGGAGGGCAACCCTTATGGCGGTGAATATATTGACCATTCAATTATTCAGCAGTCAGAGGGCGCCTTGAAATCAGGCGAGATAACTCAGGAGCAGTTTGACTGGCTTGAAAACAACGCCGTGCCTACCATTGGATCCTGCGCGATGCTGGGGACTGCCAATACCATGGCCTGTCTGGCTGAAGCCATGGGGCTTGCTCTGCCGGGCGCTGCCGCGATTCCTGCCGTGTACTCAGAGCGTATGCGCATATCCTATGAAAGCGGCTGTGCGGTTATGAATCTTGTAAATAAGGGCATTAAGGCTCGCGATATTGTAAATCTGGATGCCATTAAAAATGCAGTTAGAGTAAACTCTGCTATCGGCGGCTCTACCAATGCCGTTTTGCATATGCTGGCAATAGCCTATGAGGCTCACGTGGATTTCACGCTGGATGATTTCGGCGCGGCTGCTTCAGAAGTGCCTCATCTGGTTGCCATGATCCCGGCAGGTCTTTATACCCTGCTGGATTTCTACGAGGCAGGCGGTGTTCAGGCCGTCATGAAGGAAATTGAGAGCAGAATTGCCACCTCCTGCATGACCTGCACCGGATCTACGGTTGCTGAAAATCTTGAGAAATATGCGCACAACCGCAACAGCGAGCTGATTCATTCTCTGGATAAGCCGGTGCACCAGTGGAGCGGTATTGCCATTCTACATGGCAATCTGGCACCTGAAGGCGCGGTCACCAAGCCTTCTGCGATACCTGCCGAGGCTCATAAATTTACGGGTAAAGCCGTGATCTTCGAAAATGAGCAGGATGCTCTTGAAGGCATTCGTGCCTTAAAGGTAAAAGAGGGGCAGGTAGTAGTCATCCGCAATGAAGGTCCTAGAGGCGGCCCTGGCATGCCGGAGCAGTACAAGGCCATGAAGCTGCTCGTGGGCATGAAGCTTGGCTCTAAGGTCTGTCTGATAACTGACGGCCGCTTCTCGGGCTCTAACAACGGCTGCTTTGTAGGTCATATCTGTCCTGAAGCCTATGACGACGGTCCTATCAAATATCTAAGGGACGGCGACACTATCACTATTGACGTGGATAAGGGTACTATCAATGCTGATGTTGACTTTGAGGCGCGTCGCGCAGAGGGCGCCAGGAGCCATGAGTCAAAAGCCGAAGGCTATCTGTACCACTACAGACACTCCTGTGAGTCAGCAAGCAGGGGAGCTCTTATAAAGACCCGTGACGAATAAGCCTTAAATTAATCAGCTTTAGTAAGCCACTAAGCCTCAGCTAAAAACTGGGGCTTTATTTTGCCGTGGACCTAAAGAGATAGGTGCTTTAACCTAGAAAAAAAGAAGCTGAACCTAGTGATTCAGCTTCTCTAAATTTGCCTGAGACCAGTCTTAGATCTCAGAGTCTAGCTTAATTGGATTAAAGCTTGTTTACCGGGCAGCGTGGCTTCTCACCCTTGACACCGCGAACAGCTTCTTCTGCGCACTTGGTCTTCAGATCGGAAGCTGCCTGTACAGAGTACCAGGCCATGTGAGGAGTGATCACAGCGTTTGGTGCGTTGTGCAGAGGGTTGTCCAGTGGCAGAGGCTCCTTGGTTGTTACGTCGATGCCGGCGCCGCCAATCTGGCCGCTCTTTAAGGCTTCGGCAAGATCTGGCTCGTTTACCAGTCCGCCGCGGGCTACGTTGATGAGGTAGGCGCCTTTCTTCATCTTGGCGAAGGTGGCGGAATTCATCATCTTTTCGTTGTCTTTGTTAAGACCGCAGTGCAGAGAGATCAGATCAGAACGCTTATAGAGCTCTTCTAAGGAAACCAGCTCAATGAAGGAAAGCTCCGGGTTGTTCTTAATATGATCGGTATAGACATCATAGCCGATTACCTTGCAGTCCATAGCGTGAACGCGCTTTGCAAAGGCAGTGCCTATACGGCCTAAGCCGATGATGCCGACTGTCATGCAGGAGAGTCTGGTAATTGGGGCTACCTGAGCATAATCCCAGCCGCCGGAGTGAACCTGATTGTCTGCTGCACAGACTTTTCTGGTAACTGCCATCATCAGAGCCAAAGCCTGATCGGCAACTTCAAAGGTACCGTAATCTGGTACGTTGCATACCTGAACACCGTGACGGGTAGCAGCTTCTAAATCAACATTGTCAACGCCCACACCGTAGCGAACAATCATTTTCAGATCTGGAAGTGCGGCGAAAACCTTTTCAGTAAATTTTGCATACTGGTTGCAGCATGCTACAGCACCCTGAAGGTTAGCAATCAGCTCGTCTTCAGTCTTGCACTGGCAGAGCTTCCACTCAATACCAGCTTTTTTAAAGACGGCATCTTCTTCATTCATATTTGCGTGATCGCAATCGGTAACAACAATCTGTGCTGACATATCAAAACCTGACCTGTAGAAATTTTTTTCCAATGTGATGCAGCAAGAGCTAATTTCTTCTGCTGTATCACGATACATATAAGAGGTTACTAACTAAATTCAAAAGCGTTTAATAATAACCAAGGTGAATTGTCGCCTAAAATGAAAAAATATAATGTGAGCTATCTTCAAAGATCAGATCTCTATACAAAATAATTATCAATTTTTATCAAAACAGAACAAACAAATTTACGACTGCTGTGCTTCCGTCACTAAAAAGTGCCGGATACTGCGGCCTTAAATCAGAGAGTTAGCAGAATTTAACAGTCATCCTGCAGATAAATAAGAATTTTTAAGCGCCGAGACGGACAGTCGGGCAGGCTTTCAGCTAATAAGCTTTTTTAACCTGTTGAATTCTTAATTAAAATAAAAGTGATCTGATGACTTTGCGGCAGCTTTACTGCAGATAACAGGCTGCCGCATAGAGATAAGGCTGGTTAGAGAGACTTTTCAAGATTTATAAGGAAATTATGAATCTCAATCTGGCTTCTGATTTTCGGCGTATTTGGCGATACGCTGACATAGACGTTTTTCTGCTCCTCATCGATGACTCTGGCCTTGCGGTTGTCATTCTCCTGAAGATCGATGATCTTGCGGATCCTGGCACGGAGCACCGGATCGAGAATCGGTGTGCCTACTTCGATACGGTAGTCTAAATTGCGGGTCATCCAGTCGGCTGACGATATATAGAGCTCCTCATTGCCGTCGTTGCAGAAGATCATAACTCTAGGGTGCTCTAGGAAGCGGTCGACAATTGAGGTTATGTAGATGTTCTCCGAGAGATCTTTTACCCCCGGCACCAGCGAGCACATGCCTCTGATCACCGCGCGGATCTTGACCCCGGCGCAGGAGGCCTCATAGAGTTTTTCAATGAGTCTGGTATCAACAAGGTTGTTAACCTTGAGGTGAATGTAAGCTTCCCTGCCTAGTTTTGCGTTCTGAATTTCTCTGTCAATCATGGCAGTGATTTTGGAGCGGGCGTTGATAGGCGATACCAGCAGGTGCCTGAACTCAGGACGGGTATAAGGATATTCAATGAATTCAAAGACGCTTTCAACCTCCAAGGTAAGCTCAGGGTTGGCGGTAAACAGGGCAAAATCCGTGTAGATCTTGGCGGTTTTTTCATTGAAGTTGCCGGTACCGATATGGGCATAGCGCACCAGCTGATCGTTTTCCTTGCGGGTAATTAAGCAGAGTTTTGAGTGGATCTTAAGGGTTGGCAGACCGAAGAGCACCTTAACGCCGGCCTCGGTCAGGCGGGAAGCCCACTTGATGTTGTTGGCCTCGTCAAAACGCGCTTTAAGCTCGACCACTACGGTAACGCTCTTGCCGTTGTTGGCGGCATCAATCAGGGAGTTGATCACGCGGCTGTGAGAGGCTACGCGGTAAATGTTTATTTTTATGGAGGTTACGGCCGGATCGTAGGAGGCCTGTCTTAAAAACTCAGTGAAGTAGTCAAAATAGTAGTAAGGATAGTAGAGGAGGATATCTCCCTTGGCAATGGCTTCAAAGGCATTAATGGCGCTGTCAAACTGTGATGAGCTGATACCTGGCAGGGCAGGGTTTTCAAGATTGTCCTCTCCGGTGCTCGGAAAGCTTAGGAAGTCTTTGAAATTGTGGTAGCGGGCGCCCGGCATCAGTGAGTCAATGGAGCTCATGTGCAACTTGTGGGCCATGAAGGTGACAATGGATTCAGGCATGGCGGCATCGTAGGCAAAGCGCACCGGCATGGCGTTTAATCTCTGCTTGATGGATTCAGACATGTTCTCGAGCAGACTCTTGTCCATGCTGTCTGAGAGATCGTACTCGGCGTCGCGGTTCAGCTTAATTGAGTAGGCCTCGATATACTTGTAGGAGAACAGCCCCTTGAAGATGGCATCAAGACCGATGCGGATCACGTTGTCTAGGAACATCAGAGTAACGCTGTCATCATCGGATGGCAGTCTTATGAAGCGCGGCAGCTGATCGGTCGGAATTTCGATGAGCGCGTAGCGCACATCGCTTTTGTCTTCGCCGGTCATTCTGGCAAACAGGTAGGTGTACTGATCTTTTAAGAAGGATATAAGATCGGTATCCTCGTCAATTATTACCGGGTTGATGTGCTTTAACACATTCTTTTTGAAAAAGGATCGTACCCACTCGCGCTGGGACTCGGTGATTTCCTTTTCGTCATGCAGATAGATTCTGTGTTTTGCCAGTTCACCTAAGAGATCTTTGTAGATAGCATTCAGGGTATTCTGATACTGATTGGCAGTATTCTGGACTTTTCTTAAAAGTTCCACAAAATTGCTGCGGGTGCCGGTTTCCCGGTTAATGATCACCTGACGTTTCAGTTCGGCAACGCGGACTTTGAAGAATTCATCCTGATTGTTGGAATAGATACCTAAAAATCTTACTCTCTCAAGCAGAGGCACGGATGGATCTGCAGCCTCCTGCAGCACTCTGCCGTTAAAAGAGAGCCAGGAGATTTCTTTTGGCATTAGTTTGGTCATTCTGAATTTCTGTGTTCAGCCTGAGTGTATGAACACAGCCTCCGCGATGTGAAATAATAGCTTTAATCTATGTCCGCAGTTTATCGGGCGCTCTTTTGTCCAGGGTGGCAGCGAGAGCCGCTCATACTGGTTACCATAAGACTAAGGATAGCCGATAAATTGTGAAAACTTTGTGAAATGATCGAAAAATCTCGGTTTGAGATGGAATTATTTGCAGTAAGTGAAGACTGAGAGAACTCTTTACTGTGGAACTTTTTTGGGCTCATGAGTTTCTGTCTCCTCTTCATCCTCTTCGTTGCCGCCTGCAATCATCAGAAGCTCCGAGGTGGCAGTGCGGCTGCCGAGCAGCGCGGCCTCTCCTAGAAGTTTGATGCCGATTTCGTAGGTGGACTCGTTGTGCAGGAAGATATTCCCGGCAAGCTCATAACCCTGCATGCGCCCCTGCAGAGCGATAAGTCGCTTCATCCAGTAGGCACCGCTGACATAATCTTCGCGGGCATAGTAACCTCTGGCCAGCAGCGCTGAAGCTATTGGCGAGTCTACATTGGCGTGCTCTACAAATTCCATATCATTGTCGGCCATGGCTTTTAACACGCATCTTTCGTATTCGGAATTGAGTTTTTCGGTCTGAAAGAGCAGATGCTGCGGCGACTTCGGATCTCTGATGGAGTCCCAGTACTTCTTTTTTAAGGGACCGAGCGCTTTGGTATCACCGGTAATGCAGCGGTGGGCAAGATCTGAAAATTCCCGAACGGCCGGGTCTACGGTCTCAACAGGCGTGCTTTTATTTGGAACGATGATTTTCTCCTGATATTCATCCTCCAGCGTGCAGCCTGCAATAAGGCAGGCAGCAAGGCAGATCAGGACAGGATACTTGTTCATCTTATACTAATAAATAATAAAGCAGGACTTTTTATACTGAGCCTGTGCTCTAGTTGTTGTACTCAGGCATTGCAGCAGTATTATCTTCCTTTGCAGTGCCGTCAGCAGGTTCTGCAGATGCTGGCAGTGCAGGGGCTCCCTGACTGAAGCCTGCCGGCTTCTTGAAGTCGCCGCTGACATCAACTAAGGCACCGCCGCTGAACAGCAGCACCAGATTCTTGACTTCAGGTTCGGACCAGCCTTTTCTCAGGTAATGTACGTAATACCAGCGGGAATTGTCGAAAGGATCAACCAGCATCGGAGTTCCTAAAATAAAACGGGCCTGTGCTCCGCTCATTCCGTAGTAGAGCTGATCTACCGCGTCCTGTTCCACAAAGTTTCCCTGTGCAAGGTCTGTTCTATAGGCGCAGCCGTTTGCAAAAACGCTTAACAGAGCAGCTGCAGTAAGTCCCAAGGTAAGTTTTCTGATATTCATAAATAGCCCGTTAAAAGATACGCATATGCTTGATTTTGAAATTCTAGCACGTTTTTACAGTCTGCAGACAGCTAAGCTTACAGAAATGGTGATTATTATAAAAATATATTTTGATGATAATTAACGTGATTTTCAGTAAAAAAACACACCTCCGGCATTAGCGCTTGAAAAAAAATCTTTATATCCCCATTTAACAGACATCGGTTTTTTTATCTTT
>DMTG01000001.1 GCA_003477345.1 Succinivibrionaceae bacterium
GGCATTACGTTCAATACAAGGAATCTGAACAAAACCGCCTACAGGATCGCAGGTCAGTCCCAGATGATGCTCTAAAGCAACTTCTGCCGCATTCTCAACAACATTGGCATCATAGCCTCGCGCATGGGCGAGCATGGCTGCAGCCATCGATGAAGCGACGCCTACCTCTCCCTGACAGCCGACTTCAGCGCCCGCTATGCCGGCATTGTGTTTGCACAGATAGCCAACAGCAACACAAGCCAGAAGTCCTTCCCTCAGAGCACGATCACCAAGATTAAGATCGTACTTCATTGCATACAGCAGGGCAGGAATTACTCCGGCCGCACCGCAGGTAGGGGCAGTTACAATAACACCGCCGGAGGCATTCTCTTCTGCGACTGCAAAAGCATAGGCATTAAGCTTTCCTAAGAATTTATCAAGCTCAAAGTTATTGTGTTCATAGTGTTCGAATAAAGATTTTGCCTTGCGCCAGACCTCAAGGTTGCCAGGCAGCTTGCCAACGCGTGACAGTCCGCGTCTTACCGAGTCAAGCATAACCTCCATAAGCTGATCGAGTCTCTTGAAAATCTCTGGTCGAGAAAGTCCGGTTATCGACATTTCATTTTCTAAAATCAGCTCGTGCAGCGCAAGGCCGGTCTCCTCAAGTCGCTTGTGCAGCTCCCGCATGCTGCCGTAGGGATATGCCGGTTTGCCTCTTTTGGGCTCACTCCAGCCGTCCCACTGTATAAAGCCACCTCCGACAGAGTAGTACTCCATAGAAAAGAGTTCCTTGCCACTACTGTCAAGAAGAAAGATGCGCATGGTATTGTTGTATGGTCTGTCATGAATGACCTGACCAAACTCTATATTATCAAGAGAGATTTTAAGCTTTTTGTTTTTCAAAGGCATGAAATAATCAACATCACGGGCCGTTCTTAAAGTCTGCAGTACTGTAGGCGCGCATGACTCTGGGGAGTTGCCAAGGAGTCCTGCAAATACGGCCACGTCGGTACCGTGACCAACACCGGTTGCTGAAAGAGAGCCCATCAGAACGACTTTTACTGAAGATGCTTTATTCAAGGTTTCAAGCGGCAGAGCATTTACTTTATTTAAAAAATCACTGCCGATCCTCATTGGACCTATAGTATGGGAACTAGATGGACCTGGACCTATTTTAAAAAAGTCAAACAGGGCAGTCTCAACCGGAGCACGATTTTCAAAAGGATCTTTTTTTATTAGCGTTGCCATAACGATCTCTTAATTGTTCTACAAAAAATAATCGTGCGAAAAGCCGCACGATTATAAAGATTAAGAATTATTCTTTAAAAGAAACTCAGAACTATTGATGCAATAGTAATTGATCCCATTACTGTTACGAAAATATTTGATTTTCTGCCCTGGTACTTTTTCATTGCTGAAATTTTGGCAATTGCGTACATTGGCATAATAAACAGGATAATAGCGATAACCGGTCCGCCTAAGGATTCAATCATTGAAAGAATGCTTGGGTTTACAGTTGCCACGTACCATAAAGTTATAAAGAAGAAGAGGGTAAGACCGATCTCACGGCGCTTGCTCTTCATAGGAACCTTGTTGTGCTGAGCTTTTACAATCAGTCCGTTCAGGCCTTCTCTGGCGCCCATGTAATGACCAAAGAATGAGGTTGAAATTGCCAGGAACGCAATAATTGGTCCAAGATAGGCAATTACCGGAGCATCATACTTGTTGGCAAGATATGAAAGGATGGTAATGTTCTGCTCTCTTGCTGCAGCCAGATCAGCTGTTGTCAGAGACAGCACGCAGGAGAATACAAAAAACATAACAAACATAACCAGTATGGTGCTGGTTGCCTTTAAGGTTGCAGAAGTATGCTTTTCTGCCTCATCGCCATAGCGTTCACGCATTGAGACAGCGCAGGAGGAGATTGCTGGAGAATGATTGAAAGCAAAAACCAGTACCGGCAGAGTTATCCATAGAGTAGACAGGAAATTTCCGCTTTCTGGAACATAGGTAAACAAATCAAGATTCCATTTAGGGATGAGGTATAGAGACATGGCCAGCAGGATGGCGCACAGAGGATATACCATCTTTTCATTGAACAGCAGCACTAATTTCTGGCCTGCCAGGATGATTGCGATGAAGCCGGCAACACAGATACCAGCTAGTACAACTCTTGGTATAGAAGCCATATGCAGCTGATTTACCATAAAACTGTCGACAGTATTGGTAATACTTACACCATATATTAATAAAATAGGGTAGATAGCTGCAAAATAGAGAGCGGTAATAATAAAACCTGCGCTCTTGCCGAAAAACTCTTCGGCTACATTGGTTATATCGCCATCCTTAGAAGAAGATGCCAGCACAAAACGGGCCAGACCTCTGTGCGCAAAGTAAGTCATTGGGCCTACAATTATGCAGATAATAATCAGCGGCCATAAACCTGACATTCCGGCCGTGATCGGAAGAAACAGGACTCCTGCGCCTACTGCAGTACCGAAAAGATTCAGTACCCACATGAGATCAAACTTGTTTAAACGCCTAGTGCGAGCTGGTGTCTCTTCTAAGGAAGAAGACATCTGAACATTATTCATAATAATTATCCTTATGTATCGAAAACTTATGGTTTTCATTAATACTGTGTATCGGGCTTTCATCCCTCTACACCAAAAAAACAGAAACAGGTCTTGTCTCTGCACTTTGATGGAACATTCTACGAAAATTCACTACTAAATTGCATCCTTATTTGGATCAATTTATGAGTAACATTGAACTTTTTAGTCAAATATAGAGAAGCAACTCAATTTTTAGAAAAATTACA
>DMTG01000244.1 GCA_003477345.1 Succinivibrionaceae bacterium
TGCAGGTGGATGCCATTATTCTGTGTGAATCAATCCATACCGAACTTACTACCAAGAGACTTAAAAAATCAGGCATCCCGGTTGCTGAATTGGTATCCATACCTGCCGATCCTATTGACATAGCCATAGGCGTTGATCATATAGAGCTCGTTGCCAGCGCCACAAGAGGACTTATAGAGTTCGGCAGAAAAAACATTGCCTACTTCGGTGTAAGACAGGACAGAAGAACCATGGAAAGGCAGAAAGGCTTTGAAATGGCGCTGAGAGCCAGAGGCATGCGTCCGCATATCTTCACCTCTGTAACCCCGTCCAATTTCAAGCTCGGTGGTGAGCTTATGAAATCCGCCTTAGGCTCAGAGTCCAATGTGGATGCGGTTATCTGTACCAATGATGACGTAGCTTTAGGTGCCCTGATTGCCTGCCAGCAGTATCGAACCGAAGTACCTGAGGATATTGCAGTCATCGGCTATAACGGTCTTAACTTCTGTGATGCCGCAGTCCCTACCCTGTGCTCTCTGGCAACACCTAGAGGAGAAATCGGTAGACTTGCGGTTGAAAAGATTGTTGAGCAGATAGAAAGCGGCAAGCTTGAACAGTACGTGCTCGATCTTACCAATACCTGCAAACTTCGCGAAGGCGGATCGGTAACCTCAGAGGAATTCGATATCATCAACAGACAGATTGCCTCGATAACAAAATAAGAAAGTCCTAAAAAATCCAGTAAGCAGCTTATATTAAGCTGCTTAATTTTTATGGATTGGCGGAAATTAACTTTCAGAGCTTTATATATAAAAGTCACTTATTGCTGAGAGTTTCACAGAGAGATTTGAAATTAAGGCTATAATATAGCAATTATAGTTATCCTTCTTCTGGATAATCCTTGATTTATAGCGGCCATAATTTTTTATGGCTTTGTAAAATAAGAGAATTAGAGACTTCTGCTTCTATGCAGAAAAGCCTCTCTAAAGCTCTTGAAACTGACAGCCGACCTGTAGTCGGCTGTTTATACGATCTTCAACAAAAAAGATCATATTACTGAGGATATTTTTTAATGGCGCAATTCATTTACACCATGAATCGAGTAGGCAAAATAGTTCCGCCTAAACGACAAATCCTAAAGGACATTTCCCTGTCCTTCTTCCCTGGTGCAAAAATCGGCGTATTAGGTTTAAACGGTGCCGGCAAGTCTACACTTATCAAGATCATGGCCGGCATAGACAAAGACTATGAAGGCGAAGCCAGACCGCAGCCCGGCATCAAAATCGGCTATCTGCCTCAGGAACCGGTGCTCGATCCTGAAAAGACAGTAAGAGATACCATAGAAGAATCCTTCAAAGAGGTAAAAGAAGCCTTATCAAGACTTGATGAAGTCTACGCAGCCTACGCTGATGAAAATGCTGACTTCGATGCTCTGGCCAAAGAACAGGCCAAACTTGAAGCAATTATTCAGACTTATGACGGCCACAATCTCGAAGTCCAGATTGACAAAGCAGCCGATGCGCTGAGACTGCCTCCTTATGACAGACAGATCAAAGTGCTCTCAGGCGGTGAGCGCCGCCGTGTAGCTCTGTGCAGACTGCTGCTTGAAAAACCAGACATGCTGCTGCTCGATGAGCCTACCAACCACCTGGATGCTGAATCCATTGACTGGCTTGAACAGTTCCTGCATCAGTACCCTGGTACTGTGGTAGCAGTAACTCACGACCGCTACTTCTTAGATAATGTAGCAGGCTGGATTTTAGAGCTTGACCGTGGCGAAGGTATTCCTTGGCAGGGCAACTACTCAAGCTGGCTTGATCAGAAAGATCAGCGTCTGAAAATTGAAGAAAGCACCGAATCTGCCCGCCGCCGTTCCATTGAACGCGAGCTTGAATGGGTAAGACAGGGAGCCAAAGGCCGTCAGGCAAAATCCAAAGCCCGTATGTCCCGCTTTGAAGAGCTGTCAAGCGTTGAATACCAGCGCAGAAATGAAACCAATGAGCTGTACATTCCGCCTGGGCCAAGACTTGGTGATACCGTGGTTGAAGTCAGCAATCTGTCTAAAGCCTACGGCGATCAGGTGTTAATTGATGATCTTTCCTTCAGCATTCCAAAAGGAGCCATTGTCGGAATCATCGGTCCAAACGGTGCCGGTAAATCTACCCTGTTCCGCATGATCACAGGAATTGAGACTCCGGACAAAGGCAGCATCAAGCTCGGCGATACCGTGGTTACTGCTTACGTAGAACAGTTCCGTGACAAGATGAAGAATGAGAACACCGTTTTCGATGAAATCTCTCAGGGTCAGGATATTCTGAAGATCGGCAGCTATGAAATCCCAAGCCGTGCCTATATTGGCAGATTCAACTTCAGAGGCACTGATCAGCAGAAACGCGTCGGCGATCTCTCCGGAGGAGAAAGAGGCCGACTGCAGCTTGCCAAATTGCTGCAGGTAGGCGGAAACCTCCTGCTTCTAGACGAGCCTACCAACGATCTGGACGTGGAGACTCTGCGTGCGCTTGAAAATGCGCTGCAGGAATTCCCGGGAAGTGCCATGGTTATATCCCATGACCGCTGGTTCCTCGACCGTATTGCCACACATATTCTGGACTACGGTGATGAAGGCAAGGTCACCTTCTTTGAAGGCAACTACACTGAATATGAAGCCTGGAAAAAGGCCAACCTCGGTGAAGATGCCCAGCCGCATAGACTGCGCTTCAAGAAGGCAACCATGTAGCGAATACCTGTATAAATAGAAATTTATACAGCACGCGCTAACAACAGAGAGGATCGGCTAATAGCTGATCCTTTTTTTGATTTTTAATTAGCTGTTAATTCGATAAAAAATTAGCTGGTAATAAAGATTATTGAACCTATAATATACCCAATGCAAAATCCACAGAGCACAGAATCAGGAGTCTCTTATGGTATTGAATAAGAAAGGTATTACCTGTGCAGTACTCTCTGCAGTCTGCTATGGAACAAATCCGCTGGGTGCTCTGATGTTATACGGTGAAGGTCTTAATACCCTAAGCGTGCTGACATTAAGATTCTCCCTCTCCTCAGTGATCCTTATGATGATGCTTTCGGTGACGCATAAGGGCTTTTTCATAAACCTCAAAGAAGCGTTCATCATATCGGTTCTAGGAGTACTGTTTGCAATATCCGCAGGGCTGCTGTTCCTGAGTTTTCTCTATATGGATGCAGGAGTCGCGTCCACTCTGCTGTTTACCTATCCTATAATGGTCGCAGCCATTATGGCGCTGTTTTTTAAAGAAAAACTATCGATAAGTACCTATATTGCGATAGCTCTGGCTTTTTTGGGTGTTGCCCTGCTGTCTTTCGGCAGCAGTTCAGGCAGTTCCTGGAGCTGGCTTGGCGCTCTGTTTGTTATCTTAAGTTCACTGAGCTACTCAATCTACATCATCATCGTCAACAAAACTTCTATTCGCATGTCGAATCTGAAGCTGAACTTCTATGTGCTGACTGTATGCGCCCTCTGCATAATAGCAGCCATGGAGCTTTCAGGTCAGGAATTCATTCTCCCTCAGACCTACAGCGGATTCTTCTTTTCGATTTTTATGGCCGTGGTTCCTTCAGTTTTATCCATGGTATTTCTGAGCATGGCAATTCATGAGATAGGATCTACTCCCACTGCAACCCTCGGTGCTCTGGAACCGCTTACTGCTGTAATTATCGGAGTATATATCTTCGATGAGGCTTTCTCTCCTCAGTTAGGCTTGGGAATTGCTCTGACGCTTGCTGCGGTACTGCTGGTTACCCTTGGAGATCAGCTCTCACTGCACCGGGTCACAATGGTTATAAACTCAATTGGAAACAGTGTAAAAAAGCACTGGCGCTGGAGAATCTAGCAGACTCTGAACTGTTTAGACTTACTTATTACGCATTCCTATACAAAAAAATACCTGAAGATCCGATAAGAACTTCAGGTACTCTGTATCCTTTATTTATCGAATATTAAGTTCTTTGACAGCTCTATGGCTGAAGCCAGGGCTTTTCGGGCACAATTTGGTAAAAAACTGTGCAGTATTCTAGACAATATAGATAATATTATAGAAAACACTTTTTTTATCAGATTTCGACGCTGCTAGAGTTAAAAATGCGGAAGCTGACAATTTTTTTCTGCGGAAGTTTTTATTTCCTGTTTATTTTACTGATTTAATTATATATTTATTGAAATTATCGAATCTTATGCTGTTTTTTTAAAAAAACTGCTTCTGCACATTTTAAGAACAGCTACGCCAGTGTCAGAAATCCTGTCTTAATTATCCTTATCAAAATTTTTATAAAGATCTGATCTGCAGTTTTTTTTGATGGCTTTTATAAAAATTTTTTAAAAGTTATCAATATGTAACATTCATTTTTGCTGATTTTTGCAGGTATTTTCCATTTGTGCGCACAAAGCACCTTTTTTGGGCTTATTTAACTAATTGTCCTTAAATATAAAATTTGTTATAAATTATTCCTGAAAGGAAACCGGCATTGAATGCCGAAACTTAAAATAATTGCACAATCTTATAAGTACAATTACTAATAGCCGCTAAAGCGGCAGTAACCGTCTATTAATGACGGTACTTTATTTTCAGGAGTAAATTATGACAGACACTAGGGCTCAAAAGGTGAGCCTATTAAACCGCTTCCTAAACGTAGTCGAGCGGCTTGGCAACAAGCTTCCGCATATAACCATGCTGTTTATATATGCCCTGCTGCTTACCATGTTCATCTCACTAGTCTTATCTTTCATAGATTTTGACTATGTTCATCCGAACACCGGTGAGAAAATTGCCATTCTGAATATGCTGACGCCTACCAATCTTCTGGACCTCATAGTAAATTCAGTCAAAAACTTCATGGGCTTCCCACCACTGGGTATTACCATCGTAGCCACCCTCGGCATCGGTATTGCAGAAGGTTCAGGCTTTGTTAATGTACTGATTAAGAAGTTCCTGTCTGTTACTCCAGAGAAGTTTTTAACTCCTACAGTAGTTTTTGTATCAGTCGTATGTCACATCGTAAGTGATTCAGCCTACACTATTTTAATGCCGGTATCTGCGCTGATCTTCTATTCCTGCGGCCGCCACCCGATGGCCGGCATTGCCTGCTCCTTTGCAGGACTTGCAGGAGGTTTCACCGCCAGCTATACTCCGTCCATTATTGATCCTGTAATGCAGAGCTTCACTGAAGCTGCCTCTCACATCATTGATCCTAACTATTCAGTCAATGTACTGTGCAACTACTTCTATGCAGTAGGCGGAACCTTCTTTGTAATCGGTGCTGTATGGTATGTAACCGACAAGATTATTGAACCGCGTCTATGGAACACCATGCCTCTCGATGAAGGCGTAAAGAATGACAAGTCTCTTGCGCTGACTCCTGTTACTCCAACTGAAAACAAGGCCTACTGGTATGCAATGTTTACCGTAATTGGTCTGCTTGGTACTCTGTTTGCACTCTGCTATCCTGACAATTCCCTGCTGCGTGCACCGGATGGTTCACTCACCTCTCCTAAGGCACCGGTCATGCAGGGTCTGGTTCCACTGCTCTTCATCTTCTTCTCAGCCCCAGGTATTGTTTACGGTTTTGTATCCGGCACCTTCACCAAGGCTAACGATGTTATCCACAGCATGGAGCACATCATGCACATGCTGCTGTCCTTCATAGTGTTCTGCTTCTTTGCAGGTCAGTTCCTGTATGTTTTCGGACATTCAAACATCGGCTCCCTGCTGGCAATTTCCGGTGCTGAGTTCTTAAAGAGCCTTGGCATGCCGTCAGGTGTTACCCTGTTTGGTATTATCATCCTGACAGCTATGCTGAACCTGCTGATTACTTCAGCAACTTCAAAATGGGCAATTCTCTCAACCATTTTCGTACCTATGCTGATGATGCTCGGCATCAGCCCTGAACTTACCCAGGCTGCTTTCCGTGTTTCTGACTCAGCTGTTAACGTCTGCACCCCTATGTTTGCCTTCTATCCTCTGCTAATCATGTATTGCCAGAGATACTGCAAGAAGTGCGGTGTTGGTACCTTAAGCTCCATGATGCTGCCATATACCTTTGCCCTGCTCATTGTGCTGACAATCGTACTGTATGCCTTCTGGTTCCTGAACATACCAATCGGCTTCCACTCAGGCTTTGACTACCCTAGCACCATGTTCCCGCAGCCATAATCTGGAGATAGATGATGTTAGATAAAAGAAAAGAACTGGTGGAGCGTTTTTTAAGATACGTTGCCATTCCGTCACAGTCTACTGACAAGTTTTCTGCAGTTCCAAGCTCAAAAGGACAGACTGAGCTTGCTCATCTGCTTGAAAAAGAGCTTCTGGAACTGGGACTTTGTGATGTCTTTGTGGATGAGCATTCTATCTGCTACGGCACTCTGAAAGGAAACTGTGAAGGTCCTGTCATTGGCTGGTGTTCACATTTAGATACGGTAGATGTTGCTCTCTCTGAGAGTATTCATCCTCAGATCATCCATTACAAAGGCGGCGATGTCTGCCTTAACCAGGAGAAGAACATCTTTATCAGGCTCTCCGAGCATCCAGAGCTTGAGCGCTACAAAGGCGACGATATCATCTTCTCCGACGGTACCTCGGTACTTGGTGCAGACAACAAGTCTGCCATGGCCAATATCATGACCATGCTCGCAGTACTGTGTGACGATCCGTCCATAAAACACCCTGAGATCAGAGTTGCCTTCGTTCCGGATGAAGAAAAAGGTCTGTGCGGATCCAAGGTTATGGATATGAACCGATTCAAGGTTGATTTTGCCTATACCATTGACTCCTGCGAGCTTGGAGAGGTGGTCTGGGAAACCTTCAACGCAGGTTCAGGCACCCTGAAGGTTCAGGGTGTAAGCGCCCATCCTATGTCGGCCAAAGGCGTACTTGTAAACCCTCTTTTAGTGGTTCATGACTACGTAGACATGTTCGACCGTAGCCAGACTCCTGAGTGCACCGACGGCAAGGACGGCTACTGGTGGTTCCAGGGAGTATACAGTGATCCTCTCAATGCTACCCTGAGCATCAACATCCGTGATCACGACAAGGCCCGCTACAACTGGCGCAAACAGGTACTCAGAGACAATGCCGAACTTTTAAAGCAGAAGCATCCGAGAGCCAAAATCGAGCTAGAGCTTACCGACGTCTACGAGAACATTGCCAACAATGTAACCCGCGACGATCCACCGGTAGCCATGCTTTACAACGCGCTTGAAGAATTAGGCATCAAGGCTAAGACCTATGCCATGAGAGGCGGTACCGACGGTTCTGCACTTTCAGCTAAGGGACTGGTTACGCCTAACTACTTTACCGGAGCTCATAACTTCCACAGCTACGCAGAATTTCTGCCGCTGTCTTCCTTTGAAAAGTCTCTGGAGGTTACTTTAAAGCTTATAGAGCTTTCTATAAGAAAGTAGCCTGAAGTTACAGCTGATTAAGAGCTCTGAGCTCAATTAGCAGGCGGCGATAGTTATCTATCGCCGCTTCTTTTTTGTGAATCACTCTTTGAGCAGGACAGATATTTCTTACAAAAAAAAGAGCTATGAGAAAAAACTCATAGCCCAATTAGTACTAAGCTTTCAAAACATGAGAGGTAATATACTTAGTATTTCTAGCGCTTAAACGCAAAACTAGTTATTTTGCGGCAAGCATTCCTTCAAGGTCTTTCTGACAGCGCCTGCGCCTGCTATTTCCCTGCAGAACAGCTCTACGACCTTGTCGCCGATGTTTATGCCGCTGTCATAGAGATCAACCCCGAAAAGGGCCTTGTTTGACAGCAGAGGTCTCAGCTTGTCGCCGACACTTTCAGGATGACCAAACTCAATTCCTGTCATGTGTTTCTTGATTTCAGGAAGCTGAGGATCATCTGACAGCTCAATAGCCCTGCCGTTGTCATCCACTGCCATAAGATAGCGCAGCCAGCCTGCCAGAGCTAAAGGCAGTGCAACCAGCTTACTTGTATCATAGGCAAGCTTCTTGTAGTTCTTCAGGGTTTCACCGAAACGTACCGGAACCTTTAAAGATGAATCTGTAGCAATACGCTGAGGGGAGTCTGGCAGACACTTGTTTGGCAGACGCTCTTTGATTACTTCATCTAAGAAGGCCTTTGGACTTAAAACCTTTGGATCTTCGCACACAGGAAGTCCTTCCTTATAGCCTAAAGTCTCAATAAGGTTTACTAAATCCTTATCTTCTACTTCCTGACTTATTCTGGTATAGCCTAAGATGCAGCCATAGACAGCCAGAGCGGTATGCAGAGGGTTTAAGCAGGTTGTAACCTTCATGCGCTCACTTAAGTCAACGCCCTTAAGATCGGTAAACAGTACGCCGACTTTTTCAAGCTGAGGCCTTCCGTTGGTGTAGTTGTCCTCAATAACCAGATACTGAGGCTTTTCTGCGTTAACAAACGGAGCGATATAGGTTCCGCGGGAGTTCTTGATTGGCTCCATGCCTTCTATGCCCTTGTCTGCTAGCATTTTAGCAATTTCAGGATCAGGACGCGGAGTGATCTTGTCAATCATTGTGCAAGGGAATGACAGAGTGCTGCCGTCATTGAGGTAATCAATAAATCCCTGCTCAACAAGACCGTTCTTTAGCCAGTGCTCAGCAACATCCAGTACCGAGAGCTTTAATTTTTCGCCGTTATGTGAGCAGTTATCCATGGATACTACTGCCATTGGATACTTTCCTGCCTGATAGCGCTCATAGAGAAGAGCGGCCACGATTGCCATGCCGTGCTTAGGCTTTGACGGACCTGCTGTAAAATCGCCTGATGCCAGTGCGGTGTAGTTGCCGTCAATATCCTTTAAGGCATAGCCTTTCTCGGTAATGGTAAAGGAAAGCATCTGCAGAGATGGATTTCTGAACATTTCACGCAGAACCTTCTCATCCTGAGCATTCTCGCCGTCAAACTCGAGATCGTAGGCAAGTGAGCCTAAAACCTCAAGCTCGGTACGCTTGTCAGGCATTAAGGTTACGTTCATTACAAGACCGTCATGAGGACGGCAGATCTTTTCAATAGTCTCGCTCTTGTGAATGGTAACGGTGGTAATTCCGCTCTTCTGCAGGCCGTCTGCAAGCAGCCTCTCCTGCAGAGAGGCAATAAAGCCGCGGAATATGTTGCCGGCGCCCATGTGCACCCATACAGGATTCTTTAAAGCCTCCTGTCTTGATGCCTCAATATCATAAGCAGGCAGTGCTACGCCTGCTTTCTTAAAAGCATCTTTGTCTTTTCTGATACCTTCTAAGGTAACTTTCATAATATTCGCCTACTGGATTACTTTAAGAACTGATAAGTTTCGTTAATGGTGTCAGGGTATACCAGACCTTTGTCCTTTCTAATGGCTTCTTCAAGACCGATCAGGTAGGTAGCGCCTAAAGCTCTGTCATAGAGACCGTAGCCTGGACGTGCCTTTTCATCCCAGATCTCTCTGCCGTGATCAGGTCTTATGATACCGTTGAAGCCCATCTCAACCAGAGCCTTAACTATCTCATAGAGATCCAGTGATCCGCAGTGTGAAACGTGGGCACTCTCATGGAACTGGTGATCACCGGTGTGCTTTACGTTACGAACATGAGCAAAGTGGATGCGCGGACCAATCTTTGGATTGCGGATAATTTTTGGCAGATCGTTAGCAGGATTGCTGCCAAGAGAGCCGGTGCACAGAGTGAAGCCGTGGTATGGGCTTGAATTGAGTTCAGCAATCTTGACAAGATCTTCTTCGCACTTGCAGATGCGTGGCAGACCGAATAAATCGTATGAAGGATCATCTGGGTGTACGCCCATCTTGATGCCGTATTTTTCGCAGGTTGGCATGATGGCATCGAGGAAGTATTTGTAGTTGGCACGCAGATCGTCAGCAGTCATGCCGGCAAATTTCTTGATTTCTGCGGTGATTTCAGCGCGGCGGTTTAATTCCCAGCCAGGCATCTCAAAGCCGTTGGAATTGTTGTTGATGTAGTCAAACATCTGTTCTGCAGTTAAGCCTTCGCATACCTTGCCGTCATAGGACATAGCCTTGGAGCCATCAGGCAGAGGCATGGCAAGATCGGTACGGGTCCAGTCAAAAACAGGCATGAAGTT
>DMTG01000124.1 GCA_003477345.1 Succinivibrionaceae bacterium
TTTTTCTTTTCTTCTTCAGCTTTCTTTTTCTCTTCAGCCTTTTTCTTTTCTTCAGCCTTCTTCTTTTCTTCAGCCTTTTTCTTCTCTTCGGCTTTCTTCTTTTCTTCTAAGGCTTTTTTCTTTTCCTCGGCCTTTTTCTTCTCTTCTAAAGCCTTCTCTTTTTCTAGCTTCTTCTGTTCTTCAAGCTTCTTTTTCTCTTCAAGCTTTTTCTTCTCTTCAGCCTTCTTCAGGGCAATAGCTTCCTGACGCTTCTGCTCAGCCTGTCTCTGCGCCTCCATTTTTTTAGCTATTTCTTCCTGCTGTGCTTTTTTCTGCTCTTCAGCTTTTTTCTGAGCCTGATCTTCAACCTTAGGCTTTTCAGCCTCGGCTTTCTGAACAGGAGCCCCGGCGCTGCCGCCAGGCGATCCTTTGGCAGGAGGAGCGCTTATAAAAGTGGCATGCATCAGACTGCCCGCACCTTCTTTTGGGCGCTGCGGCTTGTCGAGCGAGATATTTATCACCAGGCAGACAATAATTACTGCATGGATGGCAAGTGCGATTCCAAATGCTGTGCCTGTGCCTATTTTCATAATTCAAAACCATACGCTCACAGAAAAGATGTAAGCGCTATTTTCCTAAATTCAAATCTTTTAAAGTTTATTCTGAGCACTATCGGCAAAATACTAATTATCGATAGGCTCGGTTACCAGACCAACGCTCTTTACTCCGCCCTGTTTCAGAGCGTTCATAAGCTGTATCACGCTGTCATAGGCAACCTGAGCATCACCCTGCACGACCACAGGTCTTGTAGGATCTTTGGACAGCTCACCTGCCACATAGCTGGCCACCGCGTCCAGATCCGGCATCTTTTCAGAGGTCGAGTCGATACTTACAAAGTACTGCCCTGCCTTGTCTACTGAGGCAATAATCGGTGTGCGCTGATCTTCATTCATAGTCTCGGACTGAGCCTGCGGCAGATCTACGGTTACGCCCTGCATCACCACCGGAGCGGTTGCAATAAAAATAACCAGCAGCACCAGCATCACGTCGATGTACGGCACCACGTTGATTTCGGCTACGGTATGCGATCTGCCTTTACGAACGTTATGCACTTAATGCTCCTTGCGGTACTGCTGCTGGCTGCGGCGATAGGCATCCCCGGCCACGCCCGGAGTTATATAGCGCGGACCGTCATCCTGCTGAGGAGCAGGTCTTGCGCCGTCCTGCTGATACATGCGATTCTGAGCCTGATTTGGCTGCATATTCATACTGCGCAGGCTCTGCTGCGGATGATGATAGGTCTCTCTTGGACCATCCTGCCCCTGCGACATATCCTGCTCTCTGAAAACCTGCTGTCTTGGAGCTGGCTTGCTCACGTGAGGCTGAGCAACTGGTTCCTGAACAGGTTCACGGTTTTCATGGCTGGCCTGCTGCTGGCGCTGCAGCTGGGAGCGTACAGTAACGAGGCGTCGGTTTAGAATGGTGGCAAACTCATCCATGAAGTTTATATAGCGGTTCTCTAAGGCTTCAACCTTGGTGACAAAACGGTTATAGAACATTACCGCAGGAATAGCTGCAAACAGGCCCATGGCAGTGGCAATCAGAGCCTCGGCAATTGGAGGAGCCACCATGGAAAGGGTTGCGTTCTTCACGGCAGCCAGGGCTACGAAGGCGTGCATAATGCCCCATACTGTGCCGAACAGTCCGATATAAGGACTGATGGAACCGATGGTAGCGAGGGTTGTTAAATGATTCTCCAGGGATTCAACTTCACGGGATTCGGCAACCTTCATCTGACGGTAGGTGCCGTCCATGACGACTTCCTGATCGGCAGGACCTGAGTTTACCAGTCTTACGAATTCCTTGAAGCCTGCTGTATAGATAACCTCCAGTCCCACCAGCGACTGCTGTCTTTTTATGCATTCCTGATAGAGATTGTTAAGATCGATGCCTGACCAGAACTTGTCCTCAAAGGTGTCGGCCTTGATACGGCCGATTTTGTACTGGTTGCTGCGCTGTATGATAATCGTCCAGGAAACTACCGACAGGATCAGCAGAAACAGCATCACCAGCTGCACCAGAAAACTTGCGTTAAATATTAAATGAGTAAATGAAAGTTCACCGCTTTGCATTCTTATCTGACCTCATAGGAGGAAACATCCTCCGGTATAAAACCCTGTGCGTATTCTAATTCTTCTTTCGGCATGGCTGCAGGCTTTCCCTTTTCAAAATCCATAAAGGCTATGTCGCACTGCAGTTCAAACAGAAGCTCCTGCTTCTGATTAAAAACCTGCTGATAAAAGCAGAGGCTTGCAAATCTGGCCTTAACCGGTATGCAGGTTACGGTAAGATAGTCATCAAGCACTGCCGAGCGCAGGTAATTGCCCTTGATGCTGCGAACCACAAAACCCTGCTTTCTGCCTGAAAGCAGCTCTCTCTGAGATACCTTCATGCCGCGCAGCCAGTCAGTTCTGGCCCGCTCGCAGAATTTCAGATAGTTGGCGTAATAAACTATACCGCCGGCGTCAGTATCTTCATAATAGACTCTGACATTTATAGAAAAAGGTGCATTAGCCATAAATTCTAGGGTGCCTTACCTATGGTTTACTTAGGACGCCCCCATCCTCTCTTCTTTTAGTTTTTCAAGTCACTTATTATCGCTAAAAACCGGCGCTAATTTTAGATCACTTTAAAAAAAATTCTATTACTTCTGCGGGTATTCAAGATTGAACTTGCCATAAGCCTTGGCCGTGGCAACACGTCCTGAGCGTGAGCGCTGCACAAAGCCCTGCTGCAGAATATAAGGCTCCACCACGTTTTCAAGAGTATCCCTGTCATAGCCTAAGGAGGCTGCCAGGCTTTCAATGCCCACAGGACCGCCGTTGAAGTCATAGATCATGCAGCGCAGATACTGCCTGTCAAAATCATCAAAGCCGTCACTGTCGATATGCAGCATTTCAAGAGCGGCTCTGGCTGTATTCAGATCTATGCTGCCGCTGCCGCGCACTTCAGCAAAATCTCTTACTCTCTTTAAAAGACGATTGGCAATTCTCGGAGTGCCTCTTGAACGGGAGGCAATTTCCAGCGCGCCTTCATGGTTAATGCTGATGCCAAGCTTGGCCGCGCTTTTATTGACGATGATCTCCAGCTCCTCTGGCTCATAGAACTTAAGCTGCAGAATGATGCCGAAGCGGGCTCTTAAAGGAGAGGTCAGCGTGCCGGCTCTGGTGGTGGCACCAACCAGCGTGAACTGGTTTAAATTGATCTTGATAGAACGCGCCGAAGGACCTTCACCGGTCATGATGTCAACCTTGTAGTCCTCCATCGCCGGATACATGAACTCCTCGATGATAGGCGACAGACGATGGATTTCATCTATAAAAAGCACGCTTCTAGGCTGCAGATTGGTAAGCAGCGCCGCCGCATCGCCTTTCTTTTCAAGTGCCGGGCCTGAGGTCTGGGAAATGCCTACCCCAAGCTCGTTGGCGATGATGTTTGACAGTGTGGTCTTGCCAAGACCAGGAGGTCCGAAGATAAGAACGTGATCTAAAGCCTCGCCTCTTTTTCTGGCTGCCTCCAAGGCAATGGAGAGCTGCTTTTTAACTTCCTCCTGCCCTATGTAGTCACTAAGCTTCTGCGGTCTTAACGCCCGGTCTTCAACACTGCCCCGCGACTCTTCGATTGCCTCTTCTACTGTCTTCTCAGGTCTTACTTCGCTGTCGACCTCGATTGAATCAGCAATGATGCCGGC
>DMTG01000232.1 GCA_003477345.1 Succinivibrionaceae bacterium
ATCGGAGTAGAAATTGCCCGAAGACTTGAAGGCTTCAAGTGTGACATCAGATACTTCTCCCGCCATAAAAAGAATGTTACCTATGAGTATATGGACAGCATCCTGTCCCTGGCCTCCTGGGCCGAGGCGCTCATTCTTATTCTGCCAGGCAGCAGTGAAACCTATCATATGGTCGATGAAAAGGTGCTCAATGCCTTAGGGCAGAACGGCTATCTTATAAATGTAGCCCGCGGCAGGATTGTGGATGAGGCTGCACTTATAAAAGCGGTTAAGGAGCACCGCATCGCAGGCGCCGGGCTGGATGTTTTTGAAAAGGAGCCCTGCCACCCTGTTGAGCTATCAGGACTTCCTAATGTAATGCTGCTGCCGCATGTAGGCTCAGCTACCAGGGATACCCGCGAGGCTATGGGAGACATGGTCTGTGAGAACGTCCGCTGCTTCTTAAACGGAGAGGAGGTTCCCAATCTGGTGCCGGAGCTTAGATAATCTAAAAAAAGACTGTCAAAAAAGATAATAAACGATTAATATAGCTCTCCTATGAACACAGCAGAACTTGAAATACTCCAAAGTAAGACTCTGAGCCACCTGTCACGCTCACTGTACGCCTTCTTTTTAAGGCCCAACGCTGAAAAGAATATCTTAAAGCTTGATACCATGGCTGCAGCTTACTATCTTTCAAGCTCCAGCAGCTGCTTTCCTACGCAGGCGTCGCTGGATACCGTACTAAAATGCCTAGACGAACTGTCAGCGCACAAACTGGTATCTTACACACAGGATGCCGCTACAGGAGAGTACAGTGTCAGGCTGCCGCTTTTTATGAAGGAAATGCGCGATCTGCCAGCCCTGCCCTTTCAGATGCATCTTGAATGGCGCCCAGGTCCCGGCTTTTCACAGGCGGCGCTGCTGTGCGGACTTGCTGACAGCACCATTTCAGGCTCCGATCTCAGCTCTTTTATTTCCTACTGGATCTCAAAGCCTGAAAAAAGAAATCAGTCTGCCTGGGAGCGAGCCTTTGCCCAGAGACTTTCAAGAAAACGCTCAGTATCAGGCAGAGCCTTCAGAAATGCTGCAGTGCCCGACAAAACTGCCTCTTACGTGCCTTACGCTCAGAGCGCTGATATAAAACAGGCGGAAACTCCCAGGGCTCTTGAGAATAACTCCCCAGCTGCTGACGATGATGACGAGGATGATTTATGCTAACTAATGAAAATGCCCGACAGAAACTTTTTAAAGCACACAGACTGCCTTTAGTCATGGGCATTTTAAATGTAACACCGGATTCATTTTCAGACGGCGGCAGCTATCAGACTGAGGACCGTGCGCTCTTCCACGTGGAGGAGATGGTAAAAGCCGGTGCCGACATCATTGATATCGGCGGCGAATCCACAAGACCTGATGCTGCTCTGGTGAGCGAAGAAGAGGAACTCTCGCGCGTCATCAGAACGGTCGAGCTTACCGCCAGAAATTTTGATGTTCTGATCTCAGTTGACACTTCAAAACCAAAAGTTATCAGAGAGGCATTCGCCAGTGGCGCTCATATCTGGAACGATATCCGCTCGCTTGATGAGGAAGGCGCTCTTGAGACCGCCTCTGAGCTTGCCCTGCCGGTAATTCTCATGCATATGCAGGGAACCCCTCAGAACATGCAGCACAATCCTGTATACAGTGACGTTGTATCTGAAGTTATGGAGTTCTTAAAAACCAGAACCGAACAGTGCATCAAGGCCGGGATAAAAAAAGAAAATATTATCTGGGATCCGGGATTTGGCTTTGGCAAAACCGTTGATAATAATTACTCTCTTTTAAAACACTTCGACAGCTTTACCCACGAAGGCCACCTGGTGGTCTCAGCCCTCTCGCGCAAGTCCATGATAGGAGCAGCTACCAAAGTCGAAACTCCCAGAGATAGAGTCTCAGGCTCTGTCGCAGGTGCCCTTATAAGTGCTCAGAAAGGCGCTGCAATTGTCAGAGTGCATGATGTCAAAGAAACGGTGGATGCCCTGAGGGTTTTAGAATTATGCCAGAATGCAGACTAGGCTTTTCAAAAAAATTTGTCATCTTTCACCAAAAGATAAGATAAGACTGTAAGATAGCGTTCTGTTTTCGGAGATCAAAATGCTTATTACTATAATTACTGCCTGTATCATATCTGCAGTGCTTTCTGCCCTTATCTGTCTTCTTATAGGGCCTAAGAGAATCGCCCTGATTTCAAAGCCTTTAAGTCTGATGGCGGTCGGTATTCTTATTACCCTGTCACTTACCCATATGCTGCCTCATGCCTTCGAAGACGGTGATCCGCATGAAATCGGTCTGATGTGCTTTATTGCCGTGATTGCACTGACAGTTATTGAAATGCTCTTCAACACCCATCACCATCATCTGGATTCAAGACACCACAAGACCAGACAGGCACTCATCGCAGGCGGTGGGCTTGGCCTGCTCTCAGGCAGCGCTCTGCATACCTTCTGCGACGGAGTGGTCATCGCCAGCGCCTTTCTGTCAGACTTCCATCTGGGAATTGCCGTAACTGTCGCCGTGGTAAGCCACGAGGTTGCCCATGAACTTGGCGACTACGCAGTGCTGGTCGACTCAGGACTTTCCTACAGACAGAGTTTCATAGTAAATGCAGTTGCGCTTACAGGCATGCTGACAGGCGGTCTGTGCGCCTATTTCATTTTAAATAATTCTGATCATTTCCTGCCGTATGCACTGGCACTTTCTGCTGGCAGTTTTATTTACGTAGCTCTGTCCGATCTGCTGCCAAGACTGCGCAGAACCGACAGCCGCAGCATTATGCTCAAAAGAATTGTCCTGATCCTGGCAGGCTCGGCGCTGTGCTTTGCTTTATCTTCACATCCGGAGGCCGACTCTCATCATGAGGCAGAGCCTGCAGCAGCTGACCTTTTTGAAAACAACTAGAACTGACCTGATTACACAAGGTGCCTCTGTTTTTTTGAGTGAAAGACACATACATTTAGAAACGGAGCTGCCTGTTCTAGTGCTATAACAAGCTAAACAGTAGCTTTGCCTCACTCGGCTCTCCGACAGTCCATCAGCCACTTTAGACAGAAAATCCTCTTACCTTCATTTTCAGATCAGATGCTGTACTCTCAAGACTTGACATACTCCCATGACTAAAG
>DMTG01000038.1 GCA_003477345.1 Succinivibrionaceae bacterium
TTAGTTAAAGTATTAAAGACGGGAAAATATAGAATCTATGCTGAAGAATGACTAAGACACAGCCTCGTTACCAGAAAGTAACGAGGCATTTTTTTATTTCAGAGTTAAGAGATAATCCACTATCTGGATCAGTTCATCAATAGTTTCGAGTTTTTCCATATTTACATAGTACTTGTCGTTAACGACAATTTCCGGAACCGCATCAATTTTCAGTTTCTCTGTAGCTGAATCAAATTCTGACACCATTCCCAATACTACAAAGGAAGATGATTCCTTTTCATAGACGGATTTTGGAATACCAATACTCTCAAATATTCTTACAAAATCATTATGATCCTGAGGGATCTTCTCCTGCTTGTGCATTTCATCAAACAATGTAGCAGCAAACTCTTTATCTACTCCCAGCACCTTGGCTGCAGCGAAGGCCTTCTGCGACTCAACTCCTGCCTCGCCGCCTAAAGAGCTGACAGGATTCATTCGAAATTCTGCCTTGTCCTTAACATGCTCTGCCAGCTTAGAAAACGGTTCCTGCATCATAAAGCAGTGACCGCACCAGAAAGAGAAAAACTCTCTTATTCTAGGAGAATCAGAGGCAGTCTCTGACCTTACCTCATAATCCTTGCCCTCTCCTTCTTCATAAGTTTTAGCTTCTGTTGAAAGGACCAAGACAAGATTCAGAAAAACAATAAATAAAGCACGGGTAAATAATTTAAAACTAAAAGTTGTCATAATTTTGCAGTTCACTATTCTAGAATGTTTCTAAAATCTTTTTCCCAGTAGGAAACTTTTTCACGCAGCTTTAAGGCGTTTCTAGGTGTTTTAGGTAAGCCTGTAGATAAAATTGCGAACAATATACGCAGTAATACATTTGATTTTGCAAAAATTTTACTTAGTATAAATAAAGTTTTTACTGTTTTACGGGAAATTTTAATTCTTTTTTGACCGTTTATCTGCTTGTTTCTAATTTTTCTCAGTGTAGCAACGGCCATCGCTATATTCAGATAGCAGAAAAATCTTATGCCTTTATGTTTAGATGGTATACAGCAGGTAAAATTCAGCGCATCAGTAAGATGCCCAAGTGTCAGAGCTATATACTGCTGATCCTGATTCTGTACGCCCTCAGACTCCACCGCTGGTAAAAAGCTAGCGCCTCTTTGCGCGTCCTCAAGTCTGTCTTTAAGTATATTTGTCAGCTGCAGACCTTCTCCGAAGCTTACAGATAGCGACATGAGCTTCTTCTCGTCTACCTGAGAATCAACACTTGAAAACAGAGCAGCCAGAGCCTCGCCAACTACGCCTGCCACATAATAGCAGTAGGTATCAACGTCATCCAGAGAATTTATGGTTATGCCTTTTAACTCTCTTGCCATCCCCATACATAGAATACTGACGCAGCGCTTAATTGCAGACAGATGTCTGGCATTAAAGGTAACTGTTCTGGCAATAACTGCCGGCATATCCTTAATCAGATCAAATTCCTGAGGTTTAGCTCCCTTTTCAACCAGTGTTACGGCCTGTTTGTGCAGGCTTAGTATTGTCATCTCATCTTTAAAGCCGTTTGAAGCAAAATAGGCAAAGTCTTTGAGCCAGGCAATTTTTTTATCAGTGCTTGCCAGGGGATCATCTTCGATAGTATCTGCAATTCTGCACAGCAGATAGCAGTTTGAAATACAGTCAGTTAAGCATTCAGGAAGCAGAGGAATAGTTAAAGCAAAAGTTCTAGACACATTTTGTAGATGCTGATGCTGTCTTTCTAAAGACATTACGTTTTCTGACATTGCAAAAATACCTGCTCTTGCTTTTATATAAATTTTGAGGCTGGCTACGAAAATATAGTATCTATTGATTTTGCGTGGCCAAAAAATAATAAAATAAGCGAATGTTGTTTTACCATAAATTAGTAAACATATAAACTTTTATATGTTTTATGTCTAGTCGTTTTTGTAATTGCGGAAGATAAAAATGTCTCAGGGAAAAGCCAAGGAATCAACTACAAATCGGCCAGTTTTAGGAGATCTTCTACTGCGAACACTTGCCATGCCAAGCAACGCAAACCCGGCAGGAGATATCTTTGGCGGATGGATCATGTCACAGATGGACATTGCAGGAGCAATAATTGCACGAGAAGTCTCTAACTGCAGAGTTGTAACTGCTGCTGTTGAAGGAATGTCATTTTTAAAACCGGTAAACGTCGGAGACGTAGTCTGCTGCTATGGCAAATGCATTAAAACCGGACATACCTCTATGAAAGTCAACATGCAGCTATGGGTAAAAAAACTCACGGACTGCAATGGAGAGGAAACCGCAGAAAGACACCTTGTTACCGAGGCAGTATTTACCTACGTTGCAGTGGACAAGGACGGCAGACCTAAGCCTTTGCCACCCAATGCCGCCTATATAGCAGAACACGGGCTGGATTCGCCAGCCTCAAAAGCAGGACTGCAGTCCTGTTAAAAAAGCAGGCCAAGAAAAACTTAATTTTCTTGGCTCTTTTTAGATTAGCCGCCGATTAATGCCTTACTATCTCCAGAAGATCGGCATTTACATCATCCATAAATGGAGACAGAGCATAAGGACCTTCTCTTAAGACTGATGCCAGCAGCAGCAGATCGTCATGCTCTTCACTGCAGAAACTTAACGGAAGCACTACCCTTTTTTCTTCCAGATACAGAGCATCTGTAAAATCAGCTGACGGAGCCTGCGCTCTTGAGGTTCTTATTGCTCTTGCCAGCAGAGTGGTATTTCTTTCGGTAAGTCCATGCACTCTGTCATTCAAAGTTTCTACGGCATATTTCTTTGATAATGGTAATGCGTAGTATTTTCTTCCGTCTATCGGCAGAGGTGTCAGGGTAAAGTGAGTTACCAGTGATGACTGCAGCAGCGCATCTGCCCACAGCTCATCAATTATTAAAAGATATTTCTGCGTATCTGTATCAAACAGCTGAAAATGCTGACTTGCAATAAGCAGACCGGTTATCTGTGCGCAGTTGGATGGCTGACCTAAAAAGTCACCTGCAGCATCGCCAATTCCTAGCCAGTTCTCATAGTTTAATTCCGCATACTGTTTTTCTCTGAGTACCTTTTTTACCCAGACCAGTGATACAAAACCTGTCATTGCCTCTGAATCGCTTAAATTTTCAGCCTGCTGCTTTTCATTTCTTAGAGCATTTAAATACAAAGCTCTGTCTGCAATTTCAGGGATCTGAGTATATGTAGGTAAAAGGAGACTGTACTGCTCAGTGTATATAGCATCTCGTAAGTTGACTTCACTGTTTATCATTCTGGTGTGCTGGAAGGCAGATGCCAGATTTAAGGCATATCTGCACGATTTCTTACAGTGAACACCAGAGATATGAGACAGCTTTAAAGCAACCGGCGACATCAGAATAAAGAATTTTGCCCCGCCGTTTTCCACCGCCATCATCTGAGAAGATGTAAGAAAACCTGCGGCAAACCATTTTTCTGCCAGACTATCTTTAACTGCCAGAATATGGAAGTCATCATCTTCGCTGACATAAATCTGCCAGTTTTCAGAATCCTCCAGCATTGCCCCGATAACCATACCATCAGGAAGAATAAAACCTTCATTAAAAAATGATCCGCGTTCTTCCTCATTTATCAATAGAAATTTACTTTCGTCAACTAAAAAATCAGCCATAGAGCAATCCTTATATAAGTATTGTGAACCAGCAATCCAGCTACAGACCTGTCTTACATAAAATCAGTAATGCTAGGATTCTAGCATGTCCAAAAGTTCTAATTTTCTACTTGAAAAAATACTCACTTCTAGACGAAAAAATGATAATGCTTTGCAAAAACTATGATTCTTGAATTTACCTATTTATAATCAGATCTATTTATAGACATTATTTCATTTCAAAGAGACTGTTTATGGAAAAAATCGCACTTTTCTACGGAACCTATACAGGCGTTACCGGAATGGTCGCTGAAAAGATAGCCAATGAACTTGGCAGAGAATATATTGATGTTTACAACATCTGCAGCGACGGTGAAAAAATGAGCCAGTACAACAAGCTCATTATCGGCACATCGACATGGAGTATCGGAGAACTGCAAGAAGACTGGGATGCTTTTATGCCTAAACTGCAGAATATGGACTTCAATGGAAAAACCGTAGCTTTATTCGGCACTGGCGATCAGGTCGGATATCCTGATACTTTTCTTGATGGAATGGGAATGCTGTATGAAACCTTCCAGTATAGAGGTGCCAAATTTATAGGATTCTGGCCGACTGTCGGCTATGACTTCACCAGTCCTCTGCCTTTACTGGATCACGATCACTTCGTAGGTCTGGCAATTGATGAAGATAATCAGTCAGATCTCACAGATGAACGCGTCAAAAAATGGTGTGCACTCATTCGTAAAGATCTCGGCATACCAGAAAAGTGATTTTTTGCCCCAAAATAGGGCAAAGTCTTTTACCTTGACATTGACAGTTTGCTTCTTAAAATAACCAAAATGCCACTTATACGGTATTTTATTGGTTTGTATTTATTAAATATTGGTTACTTCCTCAGTAACCAATAAATGGGCACTGCGTTTTGACCCATTTATATCTATATATAATGAACCAACCTTATTTAAATTTATTAAACCTGACTTTGTAAATGTCTAGGAGTTTTTATGTCACCTGAAACACACGCTGGATTTTCCAGCAAGCTTGGCGGTGTACTAGCAGCAGCCGGTTCAGCAATAGGACTTGGAAACATATGGCGTTTCCCTATGCAGGCTGGACAGAATGGCGGCAGCGCATTCATTCTTGTTTATATTATCTGTATCTTATGCTTCGGCATTCCACTACTGATTTCTGAGTTCGTAATCGGCAGACACGCCCGTGCCAACGTAGGCAATGCTTATAGAGTTCTTGCCCCAAACACCTTTTGGCGTTACATAGGACCTTTTACTGTTCTGATTGCCTTTCTCATTCTCTGCTACTATAACGTGGTTGCAGGCTGGGTTCTGGATTACACCTATGATGCAGTGGTAGGTAATTTCGCACTGAATCCTGCAGACTACGGCGATGCCAATCCATATGCAGACAACTTTATCAATTTTGTTACCAATCCATGGAAACCAATTATCTGTCTGGTTTTATTCATGGCAGCAACCCACTATGTAGTCACCAAAGGCGTAGAAAAAGGAATTGAGCGCTTCTCAAAAATCCTGATGCCGATTCTCTGCGTCATCATGATTCTGCTGGTTATTTTCGCTTTAAATATGCCTGGTGCAGAAAAAGGTCTGTCTTTCTTATTCTCGCTCAAGTTTGAAGATATCACCCCGAGCGTAGTTCTGTCTGCCCTGGCACAGTGCTTCTACTCTCTGAGTCTTGGCATGGGTATTGTCACTTATGCTTCATACTTCAAGAAAGAGGCTAATCTGGTAAGAACCGCCACCAGCATTGCATTCATGGACACACTGGTTGCAATTTTAGCTGGAATTATTATCTTCCCGGCTGTATTTTCAGTTAGTGGTATTGAACCTCAGGCAGGTGCAAGTCTGGTATTCATATCACTGCCTAACGTATTCAATTCAGCCTTAAGCTCAATGCCTATTCTGGCATGGCTGATGCCGGTACTGTTCTATGGCCTGCTGATGGTTGCCACAATAACCTCCTGCATTTTCCTGCACGAAGTAGCTACAGCTTATGTTGCTGAGAATTTCGGATTTACCAGACACCGAGCTGCACTGATTGTTTCAATATTCGCCATAGCACTCGGAATCTGCTGTTCACTCTCAATGGGCATCTGGTCAGACTTTAAGATCTTCGATCTCAATCTGTTCGACCTGTTCGATTCTGTAACCGCCAAGATCATGCTTCCTGTTTCAGGCGTTTTAGTATGCCTGTTCGTCGGCAGGAAGATGACAAGAAAACAGCTGATAACAGAACTTTCAAGCTACGGTGCTATAAGAGTAAAGTTTTTAGGTCCATTACTTTTTGCTGTTAAATATTTTGCTCCTCTGACAATTGCTCTTATTATGATTTCTCAATTCTAGAAACTCATAACAGCTTGATTTAACTTACTTAACCGCTAACAGTCCAGATTGTTAGCGGTTTTTTACTATTCATTAAGCTATAATTTATTTGTAAAAAACTGCCGCAGCAGCAAACATTTAAGGATTTTTAATGTCAGATAAACTTTCAAAAAATCAGACAGATATAAATGCTGTTGACCTAATTCAGGAAGCTTTGGGCTCTGGTCCCTGGCACATGGAATTCGACGAAAATGCCAACCTCATATCGTGTTTTTGGAGTCCGGTATTCCGTCGCATGATTGGTTATAAAAACACTAGTGACTTCCCTGACGAGCTCGAATCATTCTTTAATCTTCTCCATGAGGAAGACAGGGAAAGCGTAGTTACTCATTACTGGAATGCCGTAAAAGATTACACCGGAAGAACGACTTACGATATCGAATACCGATTACTGACCCATAACCGCGGCTACCGCTGGTTTCATGCCGCAGGGCGCGTTGCAAGACGCGAAGACGGATCTCCAGTGTCAATCGTCGGATTCTTTATAGATATAGACGATAAAAAGACAGCAGAAGAAAGACTGAGACTTACAAACAAAGCTCGCGCAGAGCAGCTCCAGATTCTTCAGTCTCTGGCAAATATGTATTTTTCCATGCATTTAATTAATCTGCGAACAGATTCTGTTAAGGAATACTCTGCCGATGGCGCTCTGCGAGATTTTCTGGCCAAGGATATGGGAGCTACCAGGCTGATTAGTCACGTTATGGAAAATGTAGTCGTTCCAGAATATAAGAAAAGCGCTCTTGCTTTTACAGATCTCACAACTTTAGCCAAAAGAATGCAGGGGCTAAAATCCTTATCATCTGAGTTCATAGGCATCCATACTGGCTGGTTCATAGCAAACTTTATCACCGTTGAAGCAGACAGAAACGGATGCCCTACCGTGGTTCTTTTCACCACCCAGGCAATCGATGAGACAAAGAAAAAAGAACAGGTACTCTTTATTCGCTCAGTGACAGATGAAATGACAGGACTTTTAAATCGCAGAGCCTATGAAGAAGAGCTTTCTTATTACCGCGAGAATCCGATTGATGATGATTTGGTATTCATTTCATTCGATATAAATCGTCTTAAATATGTCAATGACAACCTCGGCCATGCCGCAGGAGACGAACTAATCAGGGGCTTTAGCAGTACGATTAAGGAATATGCTGACAAAAATGCGATAAATGCCAAGATCTACCGCATAGGAGGCGATGAATTCATTGCCATTGCTCATATTTCCCAAGAAGAATTTCTAAAATCTGAAGCCAACTTAAAAAAGCTATTTGCACAATGGGACGGCAGGCACGTTCATAAACTCGACATCTCATATGGATGTGCATTTTGCAGAGAGTGTCCAAATTACTCAATAGATGACCTTGCCAAGCTTGCTGATAAATTGATGTACAAAGCAAAATCCAATTACTACAAATCGCACGGGATCGATCGCCGCTCAAATTAAGTTTTCTAAAATTCGTAATACTATATAATTAATTTGTTTCACGTTTATTATTCGGAAAAATAATGAATAAAGTGCGCATATCTGTTGTAAAAATCGCTGAACACAAAGATTTATCAGCAAAATACGAAATTCCTCAGAAAAATCCATGTGCAATGCAAGAAGGAATGGTTTTTGTCGTTAACGATGTTTCTAAGAAGCCAGAGATGTTATGCGATAGCGCCTGGCAAACACTGTTTCCTTTTATTCTGACCTTAAGCTGCGGAGGAACCAAAATTTACGGTGATTGGATGAAAAATCCAAGATCGGCTCTAATTTCCTGCAATGATGGCTTCAGACCGGTCAGTTTTCTTCTCGAAACAATCTAAATACAAGGCATACGACATTTTTGAAAACTCATATAGGCACATATCTATGTGAATATAAAATTTATTTCAAAAAGAATTAGAAATTTAGGACATAAAAAAAGCATCCATAAGGATGCTATTTTTTCAGATTGGTGCGAAGGAAACGAGTGCTAGTTAATTATTTTTCTTATTTTTCAATATATTAAAAATTCTGCGACACAGCTGTTACCTAATGATACGGAATATATAAAATTATAGTAATTTACTGTATTAACAAGAAAAAATAATGACTACAGAATATTAACCTCTTTTGCATACAAGCAATTAGAATTATTAAAAATCAAAAACGTAAATAAATTAAAAACGTAAAACGCACCATTCAGAACAAATAAAACTAACATACTGATAATTAAATATAATTCATCATTATTAAGGTAAATTTTAGTTATCAGAATAAAAAACAAAAACGTGAAAATAAACGAGTATTAAAAATCAAAAACGTAAAACCTATTGATTTCCCACAAGTTTCCCACAACAGGATTTTTGTTCTCTAGAAAAAAACAATAATACTGGTAATCTTTAATTTTTCAGTTAAAAAAGAGGATTTATCCATGCAAGAATACAGAAAAATTGAAGACTTGTCAGACAACGAGTATGAAAATTTAGTTAGAGATTACGAAACAACATATCAGCCAGTTAAAGCTCTCGTTGAAAAATACTCTCTTGATCCATTATATAAAATTGGACTTACACCTTTTTTAAATAAGCCAATTTTAACAGAAGAGAAATGCCCAAATTGTGGAAACCAACTATATCGTAAACTAAAACATAGAGGGATCAGATTCCCTAACTTTATTTGTCAGAAATGTGGACATACCAATTCAATTGCATGCACCTGCAGTTTATGTACTGAAAACAGAAAAAAGGTAGAGGAACAAATAAAGAAAGAATCCGATCTTAGAAAAGAAGAACTCCGCAAAAGAGAAGAGCTCAAAAGAACCGACATCAACCTGTTCTTAAATGAAACAACGAACCAAGATCATTATTATGAATACGAAGAACTAGGACTAAACAAGAGAATTAATTTAAGCTGCATTTGTAGGAGTTTAAAATTCATCAATAACACAAATACACTACACAGTCTTGAATCACAACAAAACGTTACTAATGTTTTCCCTCTGTTTTCAGTTTTTGAAAACTGGGTCAAAGATTGCGTATCTCAAGGATTAATTTCTATTGACCCAAATTCACCTAATGAAGCCTTTTATTATGAAAATGGAAAAATTAACTATTATTTTCTTAAAGTTAATTTTCGTATCATGCTGAAGGAGTTAAATGATAAAGAGCAGTACGTCGAGAATTTAGAAAAAATCAGAACATTGGATTATCGTTGGAATCTGAAGGTTAACGATATCAAAGAATTGTGGTTAGATATTGCTTATCAAGAGCTCCTAGCTTATACAAGTTTTAAAATGACATGGCTAAAAATTATGAATTTTCGGCCTTCAGAAAGGCTTACGTCAACATTAAAAAAATTATTAGCATCTGGTCTCTCAGTAGGACAGGTACAAAGCTTACTATTCTCAGCTTTCGCCTTTGGCTTCTCAACAAATTATTTCAAAGATAAAAACTATCTGAGAACTAGCACGACCATTCTTAATAAAATTTACGCTTTTTCACAAGATTATTTTACAGGCAAGAAAAACTACAAAGCAGGGCATAGATACGATCTGCAGCAATCAGATTTGAGTTTTCTGTTTTTTAACATTTTTCTTGGAATGGAGAATATCAAATTTCCTGAAATAGAATTCACTACTCCTTGTAGTGAAGCCTTTATAGAATGGCTTGTATCCATGCAGAATAAAATACACCTATCTTAATATGGTATTAGTCATTAAGTACTAACACAATACGAGCGTAGTTACGGCAAGCAAGACCGTAACTACGATATGTGCACGATTGTAGGCTATAAAGATACGATAAAGACACTGCTATTATTTATTAACTTGCCATAATCCAGATTTCTTGCTTCCCTTTCTTTCAATTATTCCATCTTCAATCATTTTCTTAGTAAGTCTACTGATTGTTCTTCTTGATGCACCTGTTAATGTTGCGAATTGATCAAGGGTTATTGAAGGGTCATGTTTTATCAGCTCAATTATTTGTTTTTCTAGGCTTTCGTTTATAGTGCCATTTATAGTGCCATCCTGAGATTTTGGCACTTTAAACTCTGGCTTATCGCTTAAATTGGCATTTTCATCAGGTTTTATAGTGCCATTTATAGTGCCACTTAAAGTGCCATCCTGAGATTTTGGCACTTTAGAGTCGTTTACTATGGCATTTTGTAATGCTTTAAAATGAACACTTAGCGTATTCCCTACCTTCTCATACACTGGATTATCGGCTCCAATTACCTTACAGGCCTCACATATTTTTTCGATACCTCTTCCCCAGTGTTCAATATAGCCGGCTCTAAAAAATACGTTAGCAAGCGTTAGATTATAAGGAATAGATGTATGAGCCTGCATAAGAGTATCAACGGTCCAACCTTCAGGAAGAACACAATTATTACTGATAATCATTTCATCATCATTAATTCGGATATGAATTGGGCTTCCATACATGTAACAGTTGTGAACAAGGGCATTAAATATTGCCTCTCTTACAGCAGGATATGCATAAGGATAAGTCTCTCGTCTAACCCCACGTTCGTACGTAATTTTAGCTTTCAGATACTTTAAGTAAATAATATCCAGGATCTTGTCAGCTGTATTAAGCAGAGAGCCCTCAAACATATCCTGGTACTCAATATCTGCCCCTGAAAATTTGCCAACCTGAACAAAGCATGTTTGTCTAACAACGGTCGGATCCTTATAAAACAGCAAAACAGCAGATCTTTTCAGTTTTCCATCAACAAGCCGCAAAATTCGGTTCACCTCGGTATAGAAATTCGGAATAACATCGGTATACCTCATTTATAAAAATTCTGCATAACCTCGGTACACC
>DMTG01000188.1 GCA_003477345.1 Succinivibrionaceae bacterium
GGAAATCTGAAGCTGTTATGAAGAGCCTTCTTTTTGAATCTTGGTAAACAGCCTTTGCCATCGAAGAATCTATGATAGGCACTCATCAAATCCTGAGCTTTCTGCTGTAAAGCCTGAGAAGGACATTCCTGTAAAAAAGGATATTCTTTCCTTAAATCAGGAAGCAGATAGTTTAATCCGGTAATACCTTTATAGCACAAAGGTCTGAAACTAAGCTTCTTGGCTTCATCTCTATTTAAAGCTTCACCATTACTCTGTCTGGAATCTGTTTCCTCAAGATATTCTCTGAAGTCTTCCCTGCATTTGAAGAGTAAATGGTTATATACAAATCTGGTACAACCTGCTGTCCTGCTGAAAAAACGACGTTGTTCTCCATTTGGCTCAAGCTTAAATTTAAAAGCAAGTTTTGCTAGATTTGTATCTGTCATATATATAGTTATTATTTTTAAAACTTTGTTAAACAATATACATATTATAGCATACTTTTTAGCCGCCTTACATCCCCATTGTTAAAACAAGGGGTATTCCGGCGGCAAAGATAAGTTTTCAGAAATTATAATGTATACAGAAATATCAGCCTTGACAGATCAGGCTTATGACAATATCTTAAACACACAAATATAAGTACCACTGATAGGAGATTTTTACATGTCAATGCCAGATCACTTCCACCCTGAATGTCCACCTGATGCGCACAAGGTAATGCGTCCGCCGGAGAATGAGGTAAATGCCTCTCTTGCCGTTAGAGTGGAGGACAGTGAACTGACAGAAGGCGGTAAAAACATCTGCGACGTTTTAAAGTCCATGAGCAAGACTCCTCTTATCGTTTGTTCAGAAAAGGTAAGAGAGCAGATAACTGCCAATGCGGCAGACTCTGAAATTGAGCCGGCATTTGTAAGCGTTCTTGAGAATGGCACCGAAGCGAGCATTCACTATCAGGACGGCGCAGTAGGAGAAAATCTGAAATTCGTCGACTATTCAAAGGATTTCTCCCTCTATAAGGATTTTCTTGAAGAACTACCTAATAAAGAGATTCTCTGCGTTGATATGTTCTCAATGTTCATCATGCGCTCGCTGTCAACTGTCTACCCATGGGACAAACTCCTAGCTCAGCATTTCCTGACTCAGTACCTGCAGGCAGTACCTGAGGTAACCGAGGAAGATAAAAAGCTGCTGCACGACGTGCGTTATGACAGAAACGATCTTCTGACTGTAAAAGACACCAGCGCTACTGCCTACAGATTTCTGAAGCTGGAAAGAAAGCTGTTTTTACAGTACCCGACTGAAGACGATTAACTGATTATTCTATCAATGAAAAAATAAGATCATGCAGCAGTTTTTATGATGCATGATTTTTTTTCGCGTCTAGATTAACCTTAACCTGCGCTCTGACTGTCCTCTGCCTTGTCGGTTTCGCTCTGAGCTTTTGGCATAGGATAAAGTTTTGAAATATCGATTACCCCGGTTCTTACCAGCTTGAGCATGATTTCAGCGCATTTAGGATCAAACTGACTGCCCTTGCCCTTTTCTATCTGATCGAGCACCACACTGATGTCCAGCTGCTTGCGGTAGATTCTATTAGCTGCCATTGCGTCAAAGGCATCAGCTACGGCGATGATTCTTCCGTAAATCGGTATTTCCTCTCCTTTAAGGCCTTTTACATAGCCTTTGCCGTCATAGCGCTCATGATGATATAAAACGCCGTCGGTAATATGCTCAAAGGAAGTGAAGTTCTTTAGAATTTCCGCGCCGATTGTCACATGCGACTTCATAACCGCATATTCTTCATCAGTAAGCTTGTCAGGCTTATTCAGGATGCGATCAGGTATGCCGATCTTTCCTAAGTCATGCAGCAGCGCCACCTTTTTAAGGTTTTCACAGCTCTTGTCATCAAAGCCCAGCTCTCTGGCTATCAGCACGGAGTATTTGGCAACCCGGGCCGAATGCTTCTGAGTGCGCTGATCACGGGCATCGAGCGCCTTTGCAATCGTAAGAATAGTCTGATTGCCCATATTAATCTGCTGCTCGGCAAGTTCGATCTTAAGTTTCTGAGCCTCAATGGTTCTCTGCTCCCAGTAACTGACAACGAAACTGGTTATAAAGATTAGAGCAAGACCTGCAACTAGATAGAAATAAACCAGGAATTTTATAGTGTCATAAAATTCTTCTTTCTTTTCAAACTGATAATAGGAATGAGTAATAACATTTCCTGTTTCATCATCGATAACGTTCAGATGGAATATATAAGAGCCCGGATTTAAATTGTTATAGGTTACATCCGCAAGCTCGCTGGCAAGACAGGTGTTCTGTACTGTTTCAAGTCCCTCTAGAAAATAGCTTACGGTAGGATCATTCTTGGTATAGTTGATTATCTCGGTGGAAAACTTTACCTTTTTGATATTTCGGTCAATTTCTCTAGGAAGTCCCTGGTACGAATAATAAACATCATCATCTAGAGATACCGACAGAATATTAGCTCTATAGGTCTCATCCTTTATGGAATAGTTATTGATATCCAGCTTCAGAACGCCATTCTGGGCTCCCAGATACAGCAGTCCTGATGCCTCATCAAAATAATTCCAGGAATTGGCGGTAACCGGGAAAGGAAGACCGTTGAAGGTCGATAACTGTTCATAATTTAAAATACCGCCCTTTAACAGTTCGTTCTCATCTACTATGAAAATACCGGCGCTGCTGGTTACAAACAGTTCGCCGTCTTTACCATCCCAGATATCAAAGTTATTGTAG
>DMTG01000231.1 GCA_003477345.1 Succinivibrionaceae bacterium
AGAGTCTTCAGTTTCTGAATCTGTATCTGTATCAGCCTCGGCGCTCAGGGTGCCGGTTTCGCCGGTCGTGGAATCTATGAAGAACTCTTTTGGCAGGTTTACGTCATCGTAGTTTTCCTGATCTTCGCTGCCCGCTGCCATCTGAATGTCGGAGCCGGTCTGTTCATCAAGCAGGTATTTTTCTTCTACAAGACTGCTGGTTTTGGAAGAAAAGAGGCTGCTTTTCAGATCTTCAGACCCCACCAGATAATTGCCGACCGGCAGAGAGCAGACCAGAGAAAATATGCAGATTGATACGATTGCCAGAAAGTTTCTGCCAGGCATAGGGATGAGGCCAGTGTGCGGAATTACCGCCACAAAATCCTCATACTTCCGGTTTTCAGAAACTTTTATTTTCAGCATAAATCTATCTCAATATTATCTATAACAGGGATAATAGCAAATTATTGGCTTTTCCTTGCCAACAGGCATTATATAAAATCAATTAAAAAGTGTGTTTGTGATAAAGGTTCCACAAAATTACCGATTGTTCCACCGTCTGTCAGACTCATATAAGGCAGGCTTTTATAAAAATCAGCTTATGATTTTACCGAAAACTGTTTTCTTTAAAGGCAGAGCACCAGAAAAATTTCAAGCGCTATGATTAATAGCAGTACCGCTGTTACCAGATAGCCCTGCAGGCATATCGGATAGCCGATAGCAATGTAGGTTGCAAGCGGAGTGCGAAAGGTAATCAGCGATTTGGGATTGCTCTGCTTAAACCAGAGATCTCTGTATCTGCCGAGCATAAAACGGACGGCAACTGCTGTGAGCAGGGCAAGAACGAAGCATATGACTACTTTCTGTGGAGTAACTGTAAGATTTATCATAGTGTTTTTTTTTAATTGGAAACTTGCTTCTGAAAGAAAAAGCACAATATCTGCACACCGTGTTCCTGCTATTCTATAACTATTTATTCTGATAATTCAATCGAAAATTCAAAATATTAAGGCTAAAAAAATCTTACTGTGACCGAGAAAAGGATTTCTTTGCTGCCTTTGTCTTAATGAGGATAAAAATCGTTTTTTCTAATGGAAACTGTACTAGACAGCCTTGTATCTTTTAGTCAGATAAAAAAGAGATCTAAATAAACTATGCGTTTATTCTCAAACTTAACAAATATTAATATTTGACAATCTTACGTTAGGTTAAAGTTACATGTAGTGGATTTTTATATTTTTGAATTTAAAATTCAGCATCAACCTGCCAAAAGCAAAGATTGAACCGGGGGAATTAAATGGATCCAGCGATTTTAACCTTGATTGTTCTGGGAGTGGTTGCTTTCCTGTTTATTACAGAACTGCTTCCTATTGCAATTACAGCACTGTCGGCGTCTGTCATTTTATGTCTGTGCGGGGTACTGACTACTAAAGAAGCATTTGCCGGATTCTCAAATCCTACCGTGATTCTTTTTGCCGGCATGTTCGTGGTAGGCGCGGCCATGCTCGATTCGGGGCTTGCGCAGACAATAGGCAATGCGGTGGTGAGAAAGGTCGGAACCAGAGAAGTTCCTCTCATGATTGCTCTGATGCTGGTAACAATTTTCATGTCATCATTTGCATCTAATACAGGTACGGTAGCCTGTCTGATGCCGATGGTGGTCGGTATCTGCGTCAGTGCCAGAATACCAAGCGCTCCTCTGCTGATGGCCCTTGCAGTAGCTGCCAACACCGGCTGTATGCTGACCATGGTAGGAACTCCTCCTAATATGCTGGCAGTGGCGGCTTTGGAAAACGCCGGCTTCACTCCGTACAGCTTCTTTGAATTCGCCTACATAGGTATACCTATCACTCTGTCCTGTCTTTTATTCATGGTAACCTTAGGCAGAAAGCTTTTACCTCACAACAATGTTAATGTAAGTGACATCGGTGAATACAACGGACCTGTCGGTTCTACCAAATCCAGAATTCTTGCTCTGATTATTCTGGCTTTCGTAATTTCAGGCCTGATCATTGGAATTCCTGGGGTGTCGCCTAGCATGGTGGCAGTAATCGGTGCTCTTTTATGCGTGCTAACCGGATGTATTACTGAAAAGCAGGCCTATCACGGCATTGACTGGGTTACTATATTCCTGTTCGGCGGTATGCTTCCTATCGCCACAGCGCTCGATACAACCGGAGCAGGCAAGATGGTTGCTGAAACCGTCTGCGGCTTCATGGGCGATAATCCGTCAGGCACAACCATTATGGCGGTGCTGTTCCTTCTGTCCTGCGGTCTTACTCAGTTTATGCCTAATACCGCAACTGCTGCACTGCTGATCCCAATCGGCCTGTCGATTTCAGCTCAGATAAATGCTTCTCCTTATGCGGTGATCATGGGCATCACCATTGCAGCTTCCTGCTCGTTTGCAACTCCTGTTGCCACACCGCCTAATACCATCATCATGTCTCCTGGACATCTGAGATTTATTGACTACATAAAGGTTGGCCTGCCGATGTGCGTGCTGTGCTTCCTTTTATGCATTCTGATAGTGCCGATAGTATGGCCGTTTTAACAAAAAAGTGCTTAAATTATTAGGCATTCATACAATAAAGATTAAAATGGAATGCCGTGGCACAGAATTTTTATAGTATGTGTGATAAAAAAATATCAATTTATAAGAAATATTAGATATAAGGGAAAGGTAACAAAATGAATCCTCTTGGAATTCTGAAAGAAATTGACAAACCATTATTTGATTTTTTTGAAAGCTCCTTAGAGCAGCAGCGCTATTCGCTTTCCTTTATACCTGATGAGAGCGCCACTTCGCCGCTGTGCGCAGAAGTCATGGGCAGCATGCTGGTAAATTCAGTATCCAAGCTTACAAACCCTAATCAGCCGGGCGTGGCCACGCTGGCAAGAAACCGTCTGTGTGAAGTTTTCAACGCCGAGAATGCCCATGTAAAGGTTATAACCATTGAAGCGGCGTCCAGAGTGGTCTTTTCCGCACTGACCAAAAGAGGCGATGTGGTAATGACTCTGGATATGAGAAAGAAAGAGCACTGCAACTCAGAAAATCTGGCTTTCCGCTTTGTTAATTTCGGAGCTGAGCCAAGTTCAGGAGTCCTTGATTATGACAAGATAAGAGAGCAGGCTTTAAGCTGCAAGCCTCACCTGATTATCGTGTCGCCTATCAACTATCCTTTAAGCATTGACTACAAGAAATTTGCCGATATTGCCAAGGAAGTAAACGCCTATCTATGGTGTGATATTTCTCAGACCTGCGGACTGGTTGCAGGCGGAGCCATCAATTCACCTCTGCCGTACGCCGATGTGGTTACCTTCCAGACTCACGGAGCCATGCAGGGACCTCAGGCTGCCGTAATTCTTTCCAAAACCTCTATCAACAACGCCATAGTACGTTCCATCAACCTGTACGGTCACAAGGGACTTACCAAGGTAAGCCTGGCAGCCTTAGCCACCAGACTCAATGAAATGAAAGATCAGAGCTATAAGAACTACTGCAAGAGGGTTCTCGAAAATGCCAAGGCTCTGTCTGAAGGTCTCAAGCAGGGCGGTCTTAAGATAGTATTCGGCGGCACCGATACCCATCTTGTAGTGGTTGATACCAAGTCAGCAGCTCTTGCGGCCCGCGGTGCGCAGGAAGTGCTCGAAGACTGCGGCATTAGCGTACGCTGCTGCGATATGCTTACAGATGATCCAAATGTGAAATATGAAGCTATCAGACTGTCAAGTCTGCCTTCTACCGTGCGCGGCATCACACCGTCTCAGATGCGCTATATAGGTCAGGGCATAGCTGAATTCCTCTTAGTGCCTGATGAAGAGCATGCCAAGGAGCTTAAAGCCAAGGTTACTTCCATAACCTCCACCATGCCTACCTACTCACCGCAGTGGATGAGCGATCTGGTACGCAAGCAGTATGGCAATTTCTCGCTGAACCTGACCGATTTAAAGGCCAGAGATGAAGCTGTCTTCTCCCACAAGAAATAATCTGTAAGAATAATCTGATGTTTTATATGGAAGCCTCCGCTTTAAAGCCGGAGGCTTCGTTTTTACAGCATTTAAGAGCGCCTGATTATTCAGGATAGCATTGCTTAATAGCTCTGTCCTGATGCCAAAAGCAGGAATTGAAAGTATAAAACTGTTATCATAGCTTTCATCAGAACATATTTCTTAAGGATCATGATGTACAAGCAAGCCGCTTTTCAGGATGCCGACAGATTCTCTGTGGCGCCGATGGTTGATATCACCAACTCAACATTCCGACGTATAGCAAGACTGCTTTCAAAGCGCGCCATGCTGTATACGGAAATGATAGTAGACAAGGCAGTGCTGCGAGGCAGAAGCAGTCTTCTGGACTTTTGCCCTGAGGAGCTTCCCTGTGTGCTGCAGTTAGGCGGCAGTGATCCTGCAATTCTGGCTGAGGCTGGAAAAATCGCCTTAGACCGAGGCTACAGTGCCTTGAATCTTAATGCCGGCTGTCCGTCAGACAAGGTTCAGTCGGGAGATTTCGGCGCCGTGCTCATGAAAACTCCTGATCTTATAGGGGACTGTGTAAAGGCGCTGCAGGATGCCACCGGAACTTTTGTAAGTGTAAAGACCCGCATCGGAGTTGATGAGTGTGACAGCTATGAGTACACGATGAAAATCGTGAAAGCCGTGTATGACGCAGGCTGCCGCCACATCATAATGCACGCCAGAAAAGCCTGGCTCAACGGGCTTTCGCCTAAGGAGAACCGCTCGGTACCGCCGCTCGACTACGACCGAGTATATGCAGTAAAAGAGCAGTTTCCTGATCTGTATGTAACCATAAACGGCGGCATAACCTCCATCGAGGCCTGCAGAGAGCAGCTTGCAAAAGTTGACGGAGTTATGCTCGGCAGGGCAGTCTCTGACAATCCCTATCTTTTAGCCATGGTAGATCATGAGCTTTACGGCGAGCCTGATCCTATTTTAACAAGAGAAGAAATTTTAAACAGAATTACTGATTTTTCAGAAGAATATCTGAAAGAAGGCGGTAAAATAAAGCATGTTGCCAATCATGTGCTGAACCTGTTCAATTCCTGTCCTGGAGCGCGCCGCTTCAGACAGTATCTGTCTTTACACATGTCAGAAGAAGGAATGGGGCCTGAACTGTTCAGGGAAGCCTACAGGCAGATGCACTAACACTAAAGGTGATCGCATGGAACTAAAACGCAGCTCTACCTACACACTCAACAATGCCGCAGAAATTCCGGTTACCGGCACAGGTGTTTTTGGAATACCGCCAGGTGAAAAAACCAGATCGGCTGTAAGAATGGCGATTGAATATGGTTATACCATGTTTGACACGGCCAGAGTCTACTGCAATGAAAAGGGAGTAGGCCGGGGCATAGCCGATTCCGGCGTGCCTAGAGAAAAGCTCTTTATCACTACCAAGCTGTGGAAGACGGATTATTTAAATCCAAGAAAAGGCCTTACCGATTCCTTAAAGCGTCTCGGGCTTGACTACGTGGATCTTTTTCTCCTGCACTGGCCTTTTCAGGGCTACGTTAATGCATACCTCGAGCTTGAGAAGCTGCAGCGAGAAGGTCTCTGCAGAAGCATAGGCGTTTCAAATTTCAAGATCCATCATCTTGAGGAATTGAAGAAATCCGGCATTGCTCTTATGCCGCAGGTCAATCAGACGGAAGTGCATCCGCTCAATTCTGAGACTGAACTTCTGCAGTACTGCAAACAGAACGGCATCCTGCTGCAGTCCTATTCTTCTCTTGGAGGAGTTGGGCATCTTGTCATAGATGATCCAAGACTTATCGGTATCTGTGAGTATTACAACCGCACTCCGTCTCAGGTCATTATCCGCTGGGGCATACAGCGCGGGATTTCAGTGCTTACCAAGTCAGTGCATCCGGAGCGCCTGATTCAGAATTCCAACGTCTTTGATTTTGAACTCTCCAGCGGTGATATGGACATCATCTTTGACATGAACCGCAATGCAAGACGCAATTACGATCCGGACAAGATTGACAACCGCCCGCCGGAGCTGGAGCCTAAGATTGTAGAGGAAGAATAAGGCTTAAGACTAAGGCTTGTTGTAGTCAGAGACAACCCTGCCGTCAAGCACCTGCAGACTGGTCATGCCGGCGGCCTTTATTCCCTGAAGACCGATGACGGTGTCTTCAAACACCAGACAGTCAGAAGGGGCTACTTCCAGTCTTCTGGCAGCTTCCAGATAGGTATCAGGAGCAGGCTTTGAATGCTTTACCTGATCAGAGGAGACAATCGTATCAAAGTTGTCAAGGATGCCGTGCTTTTCTAGCAGATAACGGGTTTCCGGCAGGTGTGATCCGGTGGCCACTGCAGTTCTGATTCCTTTTGCATGGCAGGAGGCTGCGAAGCCTGCAATCTCATCAAAGAGCGTGACCTGCTGCATGTATTTTTCACGGTACAGTTCAATTTTTTCCTGAGCGATGGCCTGAGAATCAAGGTTAAGTCCCTGTTCCTCGCACA
>DMTG01000135.1 GCA_003477345.1 Succinivibrionaceae bacterium
CAGCAGCGGCTGGCAGCGCTGGTTCTTTTCAGTGGTGGCACTGGTGATCTCTGCAGGTCTCATGCTATTGCTGTTAAGAACGTCAAGACACAGCCGCTGGACCTGCATTTCAATTGCTCTGATAATCGGCGGAGCCATCGGCAATCTTATAGACCGGCTTCTTATGGGCTATGTGGTTGATTTTCTGCTTTTCTATCTGAAACTAGACAGCGGAGTGTGGTCGTATCCGGCTTTCAACGTTGCAGATATCGGGGTTACCACCGGTGCCTGTCTGCTGGTTCTGATAGGCCTGTTCGGACACGAAGACACAGCAGATAAAAAACTGTGAGGATAACTTATGGCTTTTAAGATTATGTTGGCAGCTGAGCGCGGCATGTGTCAGGGAGTGGATCGCGCCATCCGTACGGTTGAGATGGCGGTTGATCATTATGGCGACAAAGTCTGGGTATTGCACGAGGTGGTGCATAATCAGCACGTGGTAGCAGATCTTAAAGCCCGCGGCGCGCATTTTGCAGAAACTCTCAATGAAATTCCTGATGGCTCGGTACTGATTTTTTCTGCGCACGGAGTAGGTCTGGATGTGGAAAAAGCCGCCGCAGCGCGTGATTTTATAAAAATCATTGATGCGACATGCCCGGTGGTATCAGGTATTCATCGCAAGGTAAACCGTGCCAGTGCACAGAATAAAGAGGTGGTGATCATAGGTCATTACGGGCATCAGGAAGTAGTGGGCACTATCAACCAGTACAGCGGTGATCCTTCAAAGATTCATGTGATCTTATCTGAGCAGGATGTCGAAAGTTTAAACTTAGACGGCGGTAATGCCATATTTGCAACCCAGACCACTCTGTCTGTAGAGGAAACTGCCCGAACCGTGGCCGCTCTGAGAGCTAAATACCCGGAGATAGAAGGTCCCCGTCAGGATGATACCTGTAACGCGACTCAGTCAAGACAGAATGCGGTAAGAGAGCTTGCCTCGGTCTGCGATCTGGTAATTATTGCGGGCTCTTCCAATTCCTCAAATTCCAACCGTTTAAGAGAAGTTGCGGCCAAAGAGGGCGTTGAGGCCTATCTTATTGAAGACTATTCCTTCATCAAGAAAGAATGGCTGGCAAAAGCCTCCTGCATCGGTGTCAGCTCCGGGGCTTCAGCCCCTGAGTATCTGGTAAAGGGCATTGTTGACTACCTGATGAAAAACGGCGGTACTGGAGTTTCTCTGCTTGGCGAACAAAAAGAGATGCATCCTTTCCCTCTGCCAAAGAATATCTGAACCTTTCTCTCAATTCAGCGCGCTAATATATTTACCATAAGTTTTTTCGTGGCAGAATTGTCTTGCAGGAATTTATTGGAGTACTGAATTATGAGAAAACATTGTCTTAAGAATCTGTTTTTAGCAGGTTTTATTGCTTTTCTTGGCACTTCACTAAGTCAGGCCGCAGAAACTGACAAGAAGGAATATGATCACCTCGATCTGGTGCTGATTATCGATAAGTCAGGTTCGATGCACGGCCTGGAATCAGATACTATCGGCGGTTTCAACTCCATGCTGGACAAGCAGCGCGAACAGGATATAAATACCGATGTGACCACTGTAATGTTCAACAGTCAGCATGAGATTGTGCACTCAAGGAAGAATATCAGCGAGGTCAAGGCGCTTACAGAAAAAGAGTATAGAGCCGGCGGCACTACGGCACTGCTTGACAGTGTGGGCAATACCATCGATACAGTAAGCTCCTATAAGGATGTAGACAGTAAGAATAACAAGGTGGTAGTGGCTATCATCACTGACGGCAAGGAAAATGCCAGCCGTGAATATTCCAAGGATGTAGTTAAAAAACTCATCGAGAAGAAGCAGGAGGAAGGCTGGGAATTTGTCTTCTTAGGCGCGAATATCGATGCGGTAACCGAGGCCGGCAAACTGGGCATCAGCAGCAAACATGCCGTCAGGTATGAAAATTCCGCAAGGGGCGTGCAGTCAAACTACAATGCCATTTCATCCTTTGCAGCTGAAGCGGTCGATTCAAGTGCCGAGGAAGGGGCATGGCGCAAAGAGGTCGTAGAGGACAAGAAATAAGCCTAAGCCTGCAGCACTCGGTTTTAAAGGAAGCTATCTAAGGATAGCTTTCTTTATTAGTAAGCCTGTGCGCAGGAGAATTCCAAGGACCTTCTTAGCGCTTCATAAGCTCGGCAAAGTCATCTGAGGCACTGGCTGCTGCGCTGTCCTCCTGCGCATAATTGTGCTCCTGCAGATCGGATTTGGTCTTGTATTTATCCTCAAGTGACACGTAGGTGCAGACCTGATGTCTGGTATCAGGGCTTAGCGGATCATCCTCGGCATTGACGAGCGTGGCGTTCTCAATCAGCGGCATAAACTGCTCTTCATTGCGCTCTTCATCGTAGGCGTAGACAATCGAGCACTCATGGTTTCTTATCTGCACAATGCACAGCACCTGGGTAGTACTGTCAAGCTGCAGAGGATTGTTACTGATGTCATACAGCTCATGGGTTACGCTCTCGCTCTTATTGCCAAGATCGTAATGCACGGAGGTGATGAATTCGTGGGCTTTAAGACTGATGCTCTCATCAGTTGAGCTGTAGCAGGGAATTTTGTCAGAGAGCCTTTTCACGCCAAGTGAAACCTTGGCATCGTTATATTCGCCCTCAATTTCAGCTTTCCACGGGGCAGATGAACAGGAGCCCCATCTTGCGAGCATGAAGTAGAAGCCGTCTTCGTCATTAAAGTCGACCTCATCTTCTGCAATAATCTGAGAGGAGGCCAGCGCCACTTCGCTCACCTCGCCGTCTTCGTTTTCTAGGGAGAGCACCGTGGAGTAGTCATCATCGGAGGCTGGCTTTTTTATACCGGTAAAGGAGAAAATGTCCTTATCTGAGCAGTCCTGCCACCAGTCGCTGATTTTTGGCGCCATGGCCCCGACAAAACGGGATTTGTGCTGGTGACACTGTTTGAAGATCTCGCTAAGAGAATAGTTAAGCTTTGCAAACAAAAGCTCGCCGGCATCCCCGCTTTCTAATGAAAGCGTGGTATTGCCTGATTTCTCTTTTAAATTCTTTTCAGAAAGTCTGCCTTTGGTGATATCGATATCTACGCTGGTATTTATGCGATTAGTGCTCATATCCTGCTCCAGGAACGATTGGACAGGCACGCCGGGTGCCTTTAAGAAAATTTCTGCAACAAAGCTCTAAGCTTAGTATAGATACAAATAATTCTGACTTCTGCCAACTGGATCTAAAACAGCTTAATAACAGGATCTCAG
>DMTG01000196.1 GCA_003477345.1 Succinivibrionaceae bacterium
GTAGGCGCCCATGCCGCCGGTGTTAGGACCGGTATCGCCGTCGCCTACGCGCTTGTGATCCTGGGATGTTGCCATTGGCAGTACGCATTCCCCGTCACTCATGACGATGAAGGAGGCCTCTTCGCCTTCCATGAAATCTTCTACCACGACACTGGCAGAAGCCTCGCCGAATTCATGATTGTCTAACATGTCATGCACTGCTTTGACGGCTTCATCTAAAGTCATGGCAACTACCACGCCTTTGCCGGCGGCCAGACCGTCAGCCTTGATAACAATCGGGGCTCCGTGCGCTCTTACGTACTGCTCGGCGTCATCAGCACTGCTGAAGACCTCATAGGCGGCAGTAGGAATATGGTGACGCTTTAAAAAATCCTTGGTAAAGGACTTGGAGCCTTCAAGCTGGGCAGCTTTTTTGGATGGTCCGAAGATTTTAAGCCCGGCGCTCTTGAAAGCATCTACCACGCCTTCAACCAGAGGAGCTTCTGGACCTACAATGGTCAGATCTATCTTCTCCCTTGATGCAAACTCGACCAGCTTTGCAATCTCGCCCACGCCGATGGCGACATTCTGCATTTTAGGCTCTGAAGCTGTGGCCGGATTGCCCGGGGCCACGAATACCTGTTCGCACTGCTCAGACTGGGCGGCTCTCCAGGCCAGCGCATGTTCACGTCCGCCGCTGCCGATTACCAAAACTTTCATTCTGTGTACTCCTGTAGATTAGTGGCGGAAATGACGCATTCCGGTGAATACCATGGCAATGCCGTGTTCGTCGGCGGCATCGATGACTTCCTGATCTCTAATGGATCCGCCTGGCTGAATAATGCACTTAATGCCGGCCTTGGCAGCAGCATCAACACCGTCGCGGAACGGGAAGAAGGCATCAGAGGCCAGAGCGGCGCCCTCTAAAGACAGCTTGGCATCCTCTGCTCTCAGGCAGGCAATTCTTGCTGAAAATACGCGGGAAGTCTGACCGCAGCCGATGCCCAGAGTCTGCTTGTGGCTGGTGTAGACAATGGCATTGGACTTGGTGAACTTGCAGACCTTCCAGGCAAACATCAGCTCATCGAGCTCGTCAGCACTAGGAGCTCTCTTGGTTACCACCTTGAGATTCTCGCGGGCAACCACTTCAAGATCGGCCTCCTGCACCAGAAGTCCCCCGTTGACGCGCTTGAAGTCGTATCTAGGCTGAGCGGCAGTCAGAGGTCCGGTTTCTAAAAGACGGATGTTCTTCTTGCGGGCAACTTCGGCTTTGGCCTCCTCGCTTACAGAAGGGGCTACGATTACCTCGCAGAACTGTCTGTCGACAATGGCCTTGGCGGTAGCGCCGTCTAATTCACGGTTGAAGGAAATGATGCCGCCGAAGGCTGACTCGCTGTCACACGCAAAGGCAGACTCATAGGCCTCGGTAATATTCTTGCCAAGCGCAACTCCGCAAGGATTGGCGTGCTTGACGATTACGCAGCATGGCTCTTCAAACTGACGGACACATTCGATGGCGGCATCGGTATCGGCAATATTGTTGTAGGAAAGCTCCTTGCCCTGCAGCTGTTTTGCGGAAGTGATACCGGCATCGTGAGCACCGATTTCCTCATAGAAGGAGGCGTTCTGGTGAGGGTTCTCACCGTAGCGCATGTTCTGCAGCTTTTTAAAGCTCAGGTTTAAAGTGCGCGGCAGTACGGACTTGCTGCCGTCGGAGATGCCGTAGTCAGGAACCTTGGTGCCGAAATAGTTGGCAATGGCGCTGTCATAGGCGGCGGTGTGCTCGAAGGCGGCAATGGCCAGATCAAAGCGGGTGTCATAGGTAAGGGAGCCCTGATTCTCATCCATTTCCTTTAAGACTCTGTCATAGTCCTGGCTTCTTACGATGATGGTCACATCTCTGTGATTCTTGGCAGCTGCTCTTACCATGGTAGGACCGCCGATATCGATGTTCTCGATGGCTTTTTCAAGTGAGCAGGAAGGATCCGAGACTGTTTTTACAAACGGATAGAGGTTTACGCAGACCAGATCAATAGGCTCAATCTCGTGCTCCTGCATAACCTTTTCGTCTATGCCTCTGCGGCCGAGAATTCCGCCGTGAATTTTAGGGTGCAGGGTTTTTACTCTGCCGTCCATCATTTCAGGAAACTTAGTGTAGTCTGAAACCTCGGTAACTTTTACTCCGTTATCTGCAAGCAGTTTAGCGGTGCCGCCGGTTGAAAGGATGACAACGCCTCTCTGTTCTAGGCCTCTTGCAAATTCGAGAACACCTGTTTTATCTGAAACGCTGATGAGAGCTCTTTTGATTGGACGTAAAAGCTGATCCATTTTTGATTACACTCCTGAGAAGAGATGAAAGAACAAAAAAAGTTCCATGGGATTTAAGTTGGCGCTATTTTAACAATCACAGACTCAAAAGACACTTTTAATAAAGTTATGCCCGAAAATGTCATAAAAAGAAGCAAAATCTCTGCACCAAAATAGAAATACGGAAAGAGCAGCGTCTTACCAATGCGCTTTTAGGTGTCGATAAAACTGACAACAGAATGATATTACGCATTATTTTGAAAACAAATATAAAATATTTCTTTATTTGGTAAATTTATAGTTAAAAAATTATCTGAAAACCGGCATAAACCGCA
>DMTG01000004.1 GCA_003477345.1 Succinivibrionaceae bacterium
CGATGGGCAATTATGAGGAAGCCTGCCGCAGCAGCATCAAAAATCGAAGTGGTTATCATGAACAATTTATTGCGCCTGACGCCCATATCCTGGTGGTGGATGATAACCACATGAATCTGGTGGTATTCAAAAACCTCCTGAAGCAGACACAGGTACAAATCGACACGGCAGAAAGCGGCATGCAATGTTTGGAACTTACCCAGCAGCGGAAATACGATGTGATTTTCCTTGACCATATGATGCCGCATAAAGACGGTATTGAAACTCTCCATGAAATGCGGGAACAGCGTAATGGTCTCAACCGCTCAACCCCGGTTATCTGCCTTACTGCTAATGCTGTTTCTGGCGCACGGGAAAAATATCTGGCAGCAGGCTTCAATGATTATCTGACTAAGCCTATTTTTTCAAAGAAGCTTGAAGAGGCACTGATAAACTTCCTGCCTCGTGAAAAAATTTCTATCATAGATGTAGATCAATTAGAGAACGATAAGCCGCTTGAGATACCGCCAGTTCTCAAGCCGCTTATGAAATTTGACTTAATTGATCTGAAACTGGGCCTTAAATACAACAACTCTATTGAGGTGTACCTGCCGCTGCTGAAAGTCATTTACAAGTCTCTCGATAAAAATATTTTGGATATAGAGCAATGCGTTAAAGACTGTAACTGGAAAGACTATACGGTAAAAGTACATTCAATAAAGAGTTCTGCTCGCCAGATTGGGGCGACGGCCATTGGTGATGAAGCGCAGCTTCTGGAGAACGCTGGCAAAAACGGTGAAATCAAATACATTCAAAAAGAAAATGAACCGTTCCTAGAAAAATTACGCCTCTTTAAAGAGCCGCTGTCACAGCTTTTCTCAAAAGAAGGAAATGATATAAAGAGTGATGTCAGCGATGAAATTCTTAAGGATTTATTTGCCAGGATCCGTACGGCTGCAGAGGAGATGGATGGTGATCGTCTTGAGAGTCTGACGGCTTCTCTTGATAAATATCAAATGCCCGAGTCTCAGAATGAAATCTGCCGGAAAATCAAAAATGCCACTAACGAGCTTGATTTTGATTACATCCTTGAACTGCTCGCAAAGCCTGACACAAAATAGATTTATGGCAGCGAAATCCACAAGCTGTATGTCGGAGAAAGCCGCTTTTTGCTGCAGTTACGCTTACTTTATCTGTCAGAATTTTCTGGTTTTATGATTTGATGCGTAAAGGAAAAATTTTATCCTGCTGTCCTAAAGTCCAACAAACAGCAGGATTTATATTATTGTTGATAATTATCTGAAAACATTTAATATTTTGGCTCCTGTGGCCGTTTCGTAACAAAACATGAGCCTCTGCCATCCATATCCTCACCTTCGGGAATCCAGGTACGCTCTACCACATACTCTAAGCGGGCTGGGACGTGGGTCTTGTCCTTAAAAATTTTATCCATGGCTTCTTCATCGGCTAAGAAGTCGTATTCTTTGCCGTTTGCGTCTTTAAATGCAAGATGGACATAATCTCCTATCTCCATTCCTAAATAGATGCCATCTATAGTTTTTTTCCAAAAATCTCGGCTTTGCAGTGGTCATAGTAGGAGAAAGCATTATCTGACGTGATTTTTGCTGAGCATTTTAAACTTCCTGTATTGGCTACTTTAACCGTACCATCCTCACTCCATTCTACTTCTGCACTAAACTGCACGGGAATTCCTTTTTTATGAGCGTCTGCAAGACATTGGGCAGTTTCTTTGGAAAACTCTGTAAATGGCTGCAGGAGAATTTCTTCTTTGGGGCCAACAAGAGAATAGCGCTGAGCACTTCCTTCATTAGTTATTTTTACCTTGCCAATAAAATCGTTCAGATCATCTGCAAGAGTCACTGATCCGTAACAGAAAAATACCATTCCGATAACTATTTTTATTCCGGATAATTTATTTTTCCTACAATTCCCTGAAAGTTCAATTTCTTATAAGCAGATTAACTGCTGTAGCTATTTTGGCAGTTTTCACAGTATCGATTAGCGCCAATGCTCACAAAACAGTGTTAGTCTTTTAGTCATCAGTTTGAGTTGACCTGATTATAAAAAAATCACCCCAAGTCAGAGACTCTGGAGTGATTTTGAGTTTTTGATAGTTTTTTAGTGCATAGCAAAGCTAATGAGGAAAATAGTAACAATAATCCACATAACCGGTGTCACTTCACGGGCTTTGCCGGCAGCTACCTTCAGTATGCAGTAGGCAGTAAAGCCGAAGCCGAAACCATTTGAAATGGAGTAGCTCAGAGGCATCATGATGATGGTCATGAAGGCAGGAATAGATTCGCTCAGGCTGCTGAAGTTGATGTATTTAGCACTGTTTATCATCAAAGCGCCGACGATTACCAGCGCAGGGGCAACAGCGTATGAAGGGATAAGTCCGGCCAGCGGTGCAAAAACGAAAGCCAGAAGGAAGCAGATACCGGTAGTAACAGCGGTAAGTCCGGTTCTGCCGCCGGCTTTAACACCTGCTGTAGATTCAACGTAGGAGGTTACTGTACAGGTTCCTACAACTGCAGAAATCAGGGTACCGACAGAGTCCGTCATAAGAGCCTTATTAATGTTTTTGATTTTGCCGTTTTTATCCATAAGACCGGCAGCCTCTGTTACACCAATAAGAGTTCCTATGTTGTCAA
>DMTG01000260.1 GCA_003477345.1 Succinivibrionaceae bacterium
CGATTTCTGGTGTTTTCAACGAGAGTATGTTAAAGCGTTCAGGAGCCAATGGATTTATCGCAAAATTCGACCCGGAAATCCTGTCAACTGCGATTATCAATGCAATTGAATCTATCCACAGCGGCTTTAATGCTTCAGAAGGCGCATTGGAGCACATGGTGAATACCAAAGCTGCAAGTGCCAGCTTCAAATACGATAAAAGCAAATAGACCAAAATAAGAACTTAAGATAAGCTGACTCGATTTTAGGTCAGCTTTTCTGTCTCAGGATTCACATAGAAAAGCATCTTTATTTTCAGCCCATGCTTATGCTCGGCATTTGATTGAGCATAAGCATAAATCCTGTTGACCATAATAAAGGTGTACAGCAGCAGCACATTTGAATCTATGCCTGTTTATAGGTTATAAGCCGTCACTGATATGTTGCAGCAGTAAGCTGCGCAAAATCAGAGATCACGCAAAACAGACCGCACTAAGTACGCTTTTCTATTTCTTTTTTACTGTTTATTTGGGTAACACAGATTTTTACAGCATCATTATTACTGCTTTGAGCAGCAGTCTGTTCTGCGACCTGATTAGAAGAATCATCCTGTTCGTCACCGGCTAAGGTATAGTGATTACTGCATATTATAATAATTCCTGAGATTGCAATTGCCTGAGCAATCAGTAATATCTTCAGCGTTTTTCCTAAAGGCATTGTATGCCTCCTGCTTTAGAGCTATTTATGAATTTTCCTGCAGTTTAATATTTGAAGACTTAGCGCAAATATAGATTTTTTGAAAATAATACCGGTTCTTCTTAGGCAGCAGCTGTCTTTCTGTTAGAATAGCCTGTCTTTATATTCAGGTTGTTTTAAATGTTTGAACTTCGGCAATACTCGCTTCTGTTTATCACTGCCCTCATCTGGGGTTCTGGATTTATCGGGCAGAAACTTGGAATGGAACATGTTTCTCCATTCACATTTACTTTTTTCAGAACATTAATCGGTGCTCTTTTTCTGGTACCTTTTATTCTGGTTTTATCAAAGGTTCAGAAAAACGGCACAAGCTTCCTGCGCAGATCATCAAGAAAAGATCTGTTCTTAGGATCTCTTGCCTGCGGACTGTGCCTTATAGCAGCAGAATCCTTTCAGCAGTTTGGACTTGTCTATACTGATGTTTCAAAAGCCAGTTTCATTACTGCCCTGTATATTATTTTTGTACCGCTGATATCGGTCATAATCGGAAAAAAGATCTCCCTGAAAATCTGGTTCAGCGTAGCCTTAAGTGTCGTAGGTCTGTATTTTCTATGTATGAAAGGTTCCTTTACGCTCAGCCTAGGCGATCTGCTAGTACTCATCTGTGCCATTATTTTTGCAGTTCATATTCTGGTGATTTCTTATTTTGTAGCCAGAGTTGATGGTCTCATGCTCTCCTGCGGACAGTTTTTTGCCGCCTCATTTTTTGGACTTATTGCAATGCTTATCGACGGAGTTCCATCAGCTGAGGCCTTAAAACTTGCAGCCCCGGCTTTCATATATTGCGGGATTATGTCAAACGGCATTGCCTATACACTTCAGGTCATAGGACAGAGAGGGATTAACGCTGCAATTGCTACGCTGATAATGTCTTTAGAGTCTGTCTTAGGAGCAATACTCGGCGTTATTTTCTTAGATGAGCATATGTCGCATAAGGAAATAATCGGAGCGATCATTATGTTCAGCGCCGTTATTATTGCCCAGACACCAACCAAGCACATTTTAAAAGGCAGCAGAACGCAAAGATCTTAACCAATGCTATGGTTTTGCGGTAAAATATGCGCTTAATTGTGAAATAAAAACTGCCCTATAGGGTTTTATTAAAATTAGGATAAGAGATGAGTCAAGCCGAAACTATTCTGGTTACAAGTGCCCTGCCTTATGCCAATGGACCAATTCACCTTGGACATATGCTCGAGCACATTCAGTCTGATATTTACGTACGTTTTCAGAGAGCAATTGGCAATAAGGTATTCTATGTATGCGGTGACGACTGTCACGGCACTCCTGTCATGATCAAAGCAGGACAGCTCGGTATCACTCCAGAAGAGCTTATCGAGAAAGTCGGCAAATCACATAGAGCCGATCTTGACGGTTTCATGATTAAATATGACAACTATTACAGGACTCACAGTCCAGAAAATCATGAAATATCTTCTGATATTTATGAAAAAATCAAATCAAAGGGTTTCATCATTACCAGAAAGATTTCTCAGCTTTATGATCCTGTAAAAAATATGTTCCTGCCTGACAGATTCGTCAAAGGCACCTGCCCTAATTGCGGAGCAAAAGATCAGTATGGCGATAACTGCGAAGTCTGCGGAGCCACATACGATCCTACAGATCTTAAAGACGCTTATTCAACAGTATCAGGCGCTAAACCTGTATTAAAAGAATCCGAGCACTATTTCTTTGACCTGCCGAAGGCCAACGACTTCCTGCACGATTTCATCAGAAATTCAGGCGTACTTCAGACAGAAGTTGCCAATAAGCTTGAAGAGTGGTTCAAAGAAGGTCTGAAGCCATGGGATATTTCAAGAGACGATCCTTATTTTGGCTTTAAGATCCCTGGAACTGACAACAAGTATTTCTATGTATGGCTGGATGCCCCAATTGGCTATCTTGCCTCGCTGAAAAACTACTGCAATGCTAATAACGTGGATTTTGAGCAGTTTGTAAAGAAAGACTCACCTATCAAGATGTACCACTTTATAGGCAAGGACATTCTTTATTTCCATTCTTTATTCTGGCCCGCTACTCTTATGGCCTCTGATATGAGACTGCCTGACAAGATTTTTGTTCATGGCTACGTCACTGTAAACGGTGCCAAGATGTCTAAATCCAAGGGCACTTTTATCAAGGCAGCTACCTATCTTAAATTCTTGAATCCTGAGTGTCTGCGTTATTATTTTGCAGCCAAATTAAACAATCAGGTTACCGATGTTGATTTGTCATTAGATGATTTCATGCATAAATGCAACTCAGACATCGTAGGAAAAGTAGTCAACCTTGCCTCAAGAACCGCAGGCTTTATAACCAAGCGCTTTGAAGGCAAGCTGTCAGCAGAACCTTTCAATACTGAGCTGCTAGGCAAGATTGCAGGTGTACGTGACAGCGTTATCGAGTCCTTTGAAAACAGAAATTATGCTGAAGGAATCCGCAGCATAATGGCTTTTGCAGATGAGGCCAACCGTTACATTGATAAAGAAGCCCCATGGGTAATCGCAAAGCAGGAAGGACAGGATGACAGACTCCAGAAAGTCTGCTCTGACGGACTAAATCTTTTCCGTGCTCTGATTGGCATGCTTGCTCCGGTTCTGCCTAATGTGGCTAAAAACGCTGCAGAATTCCTGAATGATTCTCTAAATTTCGCGGATATTGACAAGCCTTTATGCTCACATTCTATAAACAAGTTCAAGCCTCTGTTCTCAAGAATTGAACAGTCTCAGATCGATGCAGTTATTGAAGCTTCAAAGGAAGATCTCAAAAAGGCTCAGGCAGAAAGCAGCAAGGCTGCCGCTGAGAACAGCAAAGACGAAACGGCTGCCGATTATGAACCGCTTGAAAGCGAAATCAGTATCGATGATTTTGCAAAGGTTGATCTGCGCGTAGGCACCATTGTTTCTGCTGAAGAAGTACCAGAAGCCCGCAAGCTTTTAAAACTTAAGGTAGATATCGGCTTTGCTGTAAAACAGGTCTTTGCAGGTATCAAAAAAGCCTACAGTCCCGAGACATTAATTGGACGCAAGGTAATACTGGTTGCTAATCTGAAACCTCGTCAGATGAAGTTCGGACTTTCAGAAGGCATGGTAACCGCCGCTGGTCCAGGCGGAGATCAGATATTCCTTTTGAGTGTAGATTCTCCTGCACACAATGGAGACAGAGTTCATTAATTATTTAAAAAACTGAACCTTACCCGCTGCCGGCAGTATCTGCCGGCATTTGTTTTTATAAAATACCATCTTTATCGAATAAATAAATTTACAGGATTTCAATGGAACTTACCCAAGAGCAGCAGCAGATTGTTGAAGCCTCCAAAAACCTTCAGCGTGGCCAGACCATGAAAGTTGATGCCTGTGCCGGCTCTGGCAAGACCTCCACTCTTCTGGCAATTGCTGAGGCAAATCCTAATAAGAAATTCTTATATCTGGCGTTTAACAAAGCTATTGTCGAAGCCGTCAAGTCAAAATTTCCCCGTAACGTTGATGTAAAAACCACCCATGCCCTGGCCTACAAATACATAATCGGCAGACGCAGAGTAAACTTTGTCAGCTCGCTCAAGATTTTCGATATCATGTCAGCCTTTGATGTATCGAGCAGAACTGCTATGGACATGGCGATAAAGTTCAAAACCTTTATTCAGTCAGCCACCAAGTACCTTTACGATCAGGATGTAATATCGATGTTTGACGCCATGGACAGCGGCAGAATTCCCATGGTTCATGATTTTTACCTTAAGAAATATCAGATGCTTAACAGCCGGGACAAGAATCTTGATAAGTATGACTGCCTGCTTTTAGATGAAGCCCAGGATACAAATCCAGTTACCCTGTCAATTTTCCATGATAATAACTGCGCCCGCATCATGGTAGGAGATACGCATCAGTCTATATACGCCTTCAGAGGAGCCGTAAATGCTCTGCATAACGAACAGGCTGACATTACTTTAAGACTTTCGCATTCATTCAGAAGCCGACAGGAAATACTCAACAGGGCTAATTACTTTTTAAAGAAATATTTTGGGAAAACAGAAGACATCATAGAAATGGTTTCAAACTATGATGACAATATCCCTCACAGTACCAGAAAAGTAAAAATTACCAGAACAAATTCTAAAATCATCGAGTTAATTGATCTCTACAACAAAAGTCATACTATCAGCAGCTATTCACTGCAAAAGCAGCCAGCTGCGATTTTTGAAGCAAGCATAAATGTACTGAAATTTAAATATAAGCAGGATGACTTCTCTCCTGCCTATAAATTTTTAAAGCAGTTCAAAAATATGGAGGACCTTGAGGATTACTCCAAGGAATCCAATGATTACGAAATTGATTTCGCAATCAAAATGGTCAATGCCTTTGACAAGGGACTCTGGGATCTGTTTGAGATAGCAAAAAAAATCTATCTTAATGAAGACGCGAACATCGATATTACCAATGCTCATTCGGCCAAAGGCCTTGAATGGGGAGAGGTTGAGCTTCAGGATGACTTCTGTGACCTCAAAGCCAGGCTTGTCTCTATCTTAAAAGAGAATCAGAGACAAAAAGGTGCCTACAATCTAAAAAAGGAACTTACAGAATTCTATCAGGAAGTTAATCTCTATTATGTTGGTATAACCAGAGCCCAGAACAAACTTACTGATAAAACGCCCAATGCCGATGAATATGAGCAGTCAGATCCAGAAGATGAATCCGATAATTCAATAGATTACGAGAAGCTTGAAGCAGCAGCACTAGCAGCCGGGGGTTCTGAAGATCAGCAGTATCCGGAAAACTCTTCAGAGCCCTCTGAAAAAAATACTGAATCGCTGTCTGAAAAGACTGTTACAGAACAGCCAGATGCACAGAGCAGTTCTCCAAAAAATACAGCAGACAGTAAAGCAGCAGCTACTGCCGCAGAAAGTTCTTTTGAAAATAATTTTTCTCTTTCAAAGGCTGACATTAAAAATTACTGCCGTATTTTGAAAAAGCAGAAGAAAGATGAAGCTGACAGCTTTGACAACTGTATGTATAAACTGCCCAAACAGGAACATACAAAATTAACTGCACTCTCTAAACAGTACAAATGCTCACCTGGGGAACTGCTTGGCTATATAATTTCCAAACTGAATTGAGTTAAAATATAACTGTTATCATTGCGAAAAACAGAAAACTATGTCTATAAAAACATCTACTCTTATTATTGCTACAGCTGTACTGACTATTGCAGCAGGAAGCGGTTTATACAACTACTACAAAACTTCGACCGCTTTAAAGCATGAACTAACAAGACAGGCTTATCTGCAGGAAAAACTTGCAGACATTATTGAAATAGAAAGATACGATAATACCCGCAATATCATTCAGTACCATGATCTGAAGAATTCCATCATGCACAACAGACCTAGTTCAGACGATCTGCTGTTCTTATCCATAATTAACAATACCAATGGCTTAAAAGCCGTAAATGAGAAATATGGATCTTTGAACGGCGTGGAATTCATTGCTGTTTTCGAAAACCATCTTAAAAAATTCTTCCCTCAAGATCAGGGTTTTACTATAAGTCATTATCAGAGTGGCTCTTATAATATAATCTGTCGCAACAACACCTCAAGAAGAATTCTTCACTCAAAAATTACTGAGCTGAAAAGTGTCTGGCATGACTCACCTGCAGTTTTATCTGATGCTGTAAAAATCGAATCCCCTGCGCTATTTATTGTTATAGGAAAAATTCCTGCAAATGTTGATGATCTTGATGAGACAGAAGAAAAATTGCTCTCTGAGGTCAGAGAGTTAAGTAAAGCCGATATTTTTGCCTTTAAAGCTATCAAGGAATAATTTCTTATGAAGATCAGAAAACTTAATGTAATCTTAGCCTCCGCTGTATGTGTACTGCTTGCCGTTACCCTAATGACTTATTCTATTCACTTTAAGCTTGAAAGAAAACTGGAAAGTACCATAGAGGGCAATCTTATGCTTAATGAACGTGTTGCTGCCTATGAAAAGCAGAAGCACCTCAAGACCATGCCCACTGAATCACCTTCAGAATACATAAAATAAAGCAGTATTCGTCCATAAAAGCATGCCAAGAATCATTTACGCAGCCCTTTTTATATGTCAGATTTTTCTGCTGTCTGCCTGCTCGTCAGGTGAAAAATCTCCTGAAGTTTTAGGAGAGGAGCTGATTGCGGCCTTATACAACGGAAACAGCAGTCAGGTTATTGCCTTAGTTAACCTAGACAGCGGGCTTAAAGAAAATAATAAAAGTCCTGAATTAACCAAAGTCATAAATGGGAAACTTGAAGCTGCTACCAGGCAGTCTAGAAACAAGGCTATACAAAACGGCGGCGTAAAAGAGATTGTGGTTACCAGAAAGGATATGGACACAGACCAAAACAGGTGTACTGTTTACTACCAGATATATTTCAATAAAAATCCTCAGCCGCAGACAGAAAAAGTGTCCTTTTTAAAAGAGAAGGGCCACTGGAAAATTGTATTCTAACTATATTCCCGATAGGAATTTCTGACTTTCTATGAACAAGCAAACTATTATAAAAGCCGGTGCTCTGGTCTTCCTGCTCACTATAATCTGCTCAGCAGCTCTGACTTTGTTTTTAGTATATACCCTGCCTTTTAATAGCTCTTCTGACACACGGCAGCATCAGCCTGATCTTACAAAACTCAGCATTGGAGATCTGGTTTTTAGAATGGGCACGGTCACTGACAGCAAAGTCATAGCCTATGCAAGTGACAGCAGATATTCTCACATTGGAGTGGTGGTAGAAACTACCCCGCAAATCATGGTTGTTCATGCCACTACCAGTGATCATGAGGAAACTCCCGATCAGGTTCTTTATAGCCCAATCAGTGACTTCTGGTCTTATGAACAGGCGCAGGCCGGGGCTGCTGCCAGAATCAGCTTTCTGTCGGACGATGAAAAACAGCAGCTGGCACAGGCATTAAAGACGCATATCGGAGAAAAATTCCTGCTCGACACCAGAGAAAATCCCCACCTGTACTGCTCTACTCTGATTTATGATGAACTAGTAAAAATTCATCCGGAGTTTTCACTTGAATGGAAAAAAATCGAACTGCCAGTAGTCAGAGGAGAATATCTCTTTCCGCAGAACTTTCTAGACCATAAAGCAATAATAATTACAGATGAATTCACATTTACAAAAAAATGATTCTCTTTATCAACAAGAAAAAAAATAGCACTTAACTAAAAGATCATTAATCTGTATTCTTCGCCTCTATATAAAA
>DMTG01000160.1 GCA_003477345.1 Succinivibrionaceae bacterium
GTGACCTCCTTTTGTATGTGGTAAACCATTCTGCTATGCTGGCTAACAACCATAGTATAGTGGCGAATCCACGTTGCTACAAATGTGAGGTCACTTCATATTATCTAAAGTCGGGTGCTTCCAACGACACGATTAAGTTCGTGTCATGCTGTCTTTAGGACAGCGGACTGTCTTTCTACGATAAGGCACTGAACTCAGATAACTTGATGGCATTACGCCACAAGCTCCGCATTCAGACTAAGTAACGTAGACAAGGTGCAGGTGGTCCTCTTGGTACATTGAGGAACTTTTGCCAGTTTTAAAAGTACATTTTGTCAAGCAATCGTCAGTGAGCCTTCGCGTTGCTGAAGCGTACTTTGACTTGTGAACAAATTCATTCTCCAGATAGTCTTTCCCTTTCCTGTTTATTACGCAATGCTGGTTCTCTATCCTGTATGTCTTCAGCTTTCATTTTCAGACTTTTTCTTCCCGTATTTTGTATTTTTTCCTCTCCCATATTTTTCAATTCGACCTTTGGCAATCATTTGCTTCAATAACCTGCTGGCAGTAGCCTGGCTCACTCCAAGAGCTTCATTTACTTCTGAACGTCTTATGAAGTTTTTGTTTGTAAGCAGTTCCATGATCTGCTGTTCCGCGGGGAGCAGAGGTTCATTCTCATTTATTTCTTCTCCGCATCTAGGCAAAACCAATTTAAAAGAATTAGGTCCGGTTTCTATATCAGGCTGCCTCGCCTGGCCAGCATATGCACTGAATATTTTCTGAATGCCGGTTCCGTAAGCTTCAATTAACTTCATTCGATAAAAAATATCTGCAAGCTTTTTATTTCTGCAGATAGACAGCCCCAGCAATACGTCCTGGATCTGAATTCCCGGCAGCAGGCCTCCCACAGAAACAAATTCCATGCGATCCGAGTAAATACTAATCAATATGCTGGCACTGTATGAGTAATCACGATGCACCAGGCTGTTTAACAAAGCTTCTCTTACTGCATTTTCCGGAAAATCTCTGTGATCATTTCTGTATAGGCCTTCAAAGGTCGCACTGGTAGGATTGTTCAAGTCTAAATATTCATAACAATCTGCCATCTGCCTAAATATAGATCCACCGAACTCTTTTCTATCGATAAACTTTACTTTATCAGTCCCTCCAAATACTGCGCACTTTATTGTATATGGGCATTCATCCGATAACAGCAATCCAAGATTTGTATAAAGCCCATTATTATCAACAATCCCAAGTGTCTTTTCCTTAAGCGTATCCAGCGTTATTCCTCTGTTTTTAAACTCCTGTCTCAGTTCATCAAATGTTAATTTCTGTAAAATAGAACGGCGTCCTTCAAAGCTGTCGCCATCCGATATTTTAATCATTTGTCGGATAGCATCCTCCGAGGCCTGCGCCGATTCATTCCCCTGACGAACATATACCCCGGAAGGTTTTAACCCATGTTTTGCAATATAATAGGGCTTGTTACTCCCCTCCTGCACCTGCACCTTAACAACGGTTTTGCCGTCTATCAACAGCCTTTCATATTGGACAAATCTTGTCAGATCCGGTTTTATTGCGTCTCTTACCATCGAAGAAATACGGTTTGATATCTCATCATAACTATCAACGCCACATACTCCTCCATAATCTGTCACGCCAATATATATGGTTCCTCCTTGTGAATTGGCAAAAGCAACTACATCCTTCTTCACATCTTCTACATATTCAGATTTCAATTCAACAGAAGAACTTTCTTCAAATTTCATATTCATCACAGCTCTCTATTCATTCTTGTCTTCTTTCTATTCATTTTAATCATTCTATGCATTCAAATCAACAGACAAGACTATCATAGCCCACTGAATTATTTCTCTGGTGGTATCAACCAGTCGCCATCTTTGAATGGCAAACAGTATCCTTTGTAATGAATATTCTCGTTTTTTATGTCATATGCGGTCGTCGATGCTTTTGACTCTGCAGATCCCGCAGATTATAACCGCAACGCGGGTGATGGCACCACCTGCCAGCGGAATGACGACAAAGAGGAAAATGCTCACGAACAGCGTACTGTACGGCACGGACACATTGGAAACGCCCAGCAGAAACTTCACGATCGGCACAAAAGCGATCAGAATGATCAGATCATTGGTTGCTACCTGCACCACGGTATAGGCAGGGTTGCCGTTTACCAGTGTGCTCCAGACAAAAACCATTGCCGTGCAGGGAGCCGCTCCCAAAAGCACTGCGCCAGCCAGATACTGTGTCGCCAGATCCGGTGAAATGAAATTTTTAAATACTCCAAAGAGAAACAGCGAGGCTAATCCGTACATCGTAAACGGCTTGATCGCCCAGTTGACGATCCATGTCAGAAAAAGCCCTTTTGGATTTTTCCCGACTTCCTTTACGCTCTGAAAATCCACCTTAATCATCATGGGGTAGATCATGATCCAGATCAGAATCGCAATCGGTATGGAGATGCCGGCAATTTCCATCCGCTCCAGCGCTTCCGGAACCACCGGTATAAAATGACCGATCAGAATGCCGGCCGCCATGCAGAGAAGAACCCACACCGTCAGATATTTCTGGAAAAAGCTGATACCAGTCTGCTGCCTTGTTTTCATAGATGTCCATCCTTTCTGGTATGACATGCGAAGCCTTACTTATTTAACAACTTCTGTATCTCAGATGCTTTCAAAACCTTTCCCATGGAAACGACCTGCTCTCCTACCACCAGCGCAGGCATACTCATGACACCGTACTTTGCGATTTCCTGCATATCCGTGATGTATTCAATCTCTGCCGGAAGGTTCATCACAGATACTGCATCTCTGGTATTCTGCAGAAGCATCCGGCAATTCTTACAACCGGAGCCCAGAACCTTGATCGTCAAAACATTCCCGGCCTTGACTTCCGCTTTGTTTTCCTGCTTCTTTTCAAATAATCCCATTTCAATTCCTCCCTCAAAGGTAACTGTTCAGAACCCCTGCTTACTGCAGGACGATCTCAGCGTTCCCAGCAAAAGCAGCTGTCAAAGCTTCATAAGCGCTGATACCGTGCTTCCTGCCTGTGCTAATGTATGACATGATGTCCAGATAATCC
>DMTG01000165.1 GCA_003477345.1 Succinivibrionaceae bacterium
GCAGTATTCGCGGAGTGCTTTAAGAGTAAAGAAAATAGTTGGCATAATCGTTCTCCCTTGTATGTGTATATTATATCACAAATATTGATATAATATCAAGTAAAGTGACATAAAAGGTGCACAATAACAGAGAGATAATTAAAACTCAGAAGACTACAATCGGCAGATAATGCAAAAGTCCGGCAAGGTGGACTTTTAAATCTGACGTGACTAGAACGCAATCGGCACCGGTCTTGCTGAATTGGACAGGATGACATTGACACTGCCGACATCGAAGGCAGGCATAGTCTGCTGTCTTGGTCTGGACTGCTCTTTAGAGGAAACGTTTTTCTTGGAATTTAGAATAGTGCTGCTTTTGTGGATGGAGTTGAAAATCTGTATTACGTTCATGCTAAAGCCTTTTACTGTAGAACTGTTTATCATATTCGTGCTCGTATTCCTGTACGGCTTCTTCACGTCCCAGAAACACGTATTCAGAAAGCACCAGACCGACGCCCGCTGCGATACCGCATATAACGAGGGACACAAACAGATCGATGTTCATGCACTCATAACAGAAGATCCTGACGGCTATAAAGGCAATCACACCAGTCCAATAGGCCAAAAGCCCCCAGAAGCAGTAATTGTAAATATGCACCGAATCAGTATTTATCCGTCTGTTAAGTTTCATTGATTGCCCTCCAGTGCAGATATAATAAACGCCCTGTAATTTCTACAGAGCGTCAATCGGGGCAAAGAATTTTTTTACTGCACTGTGGCCATTGGTCACACGGACGGTTGTTTAGCTTTCGCTTTCAACATGGGTAATATTTGCAAGCTGAATGCCAAATACTGCTACAAGGTAGCACATAGCATAAATAAATACGCTTGCAATCAGCTCTGTAACGTCTAGCTTGAATACTACGCTAGATTGATAAGAGAAGATCAAGGCAATCGAGCAGGTAATAAGAAATACGCCCAAAAGGCAGAACAGCATAGCGATCCTGAAAGCCTCGTCCATACGTCTTAAATGGCCTATAAAATCAGTTTCATTGACCATATAATTTTTGAAATAGAGATATTCTTGACTGCGGTAATAAGCCAGCGTCGCCCAGATCGCCAAAAACAGCAATAAGAGGCCTACGCCCTGCAGTCCCATAAGATACGCATCTTCCAAAAAGTAGTCCAGGACATAGTCATAGATTGAAGATAAAATTTCCATAAACACTCCTAAAGCATGAATATCATACAGTTATTATACAATAATATTGATATAATATCAAGAAATATGACACTATATCATATCAATTTTATGCAGGGTTATAAGCATATAGCAGATTGAGGGGCACAGCGCCGTAATAAATACAATAATCCAGTAGCGCCGCTTCCCCTTCAAGCTATTACGTGAAAACCAGCCGTGCTCTCCTAACGTGGTGTGCAGCGCCCAGATGCCCAGTAAAACGAAGCAGGCGAAGATAGCGCCTGCGTGCATAAGAATAGCTGTCATACTAATTTTCAAACCCCGTTACGTTACTGCATACCCGTTCTGGGCGAAGGTGATTTTTTTAGGTTTGGCTTTACGGCCACGAGCCACCTTAACCTTGCCTTTCTTAAACCTGTCGTGAAAAGTTTTAATTGCATTGAGCTCGGCGTTGACGCACTCGATGGCGGTTTCATGGTCGAGTCCCAGATGCAGATAGCTAAGTAAAAGGCGATTTCTGTCAGTTTGCAGTACCATTGTGATTCTCCGAATTGGTGTCAGCTGGCGCCGAATTGGCAGTTTTGTTTTTTAATGAATGAGGCGCGATGGCATGGGTATCGTCAAAGCGCTTAAGCATATAGCTCTTATAGTTATCAAGTCTCTCACGGGTAGCAGCGTCTGCCTCGGAGCTTACGGCGTCAATACCGGCCAGCACGCGCAGCGTACCGATTTCCTGCTGGGCACGGGCATAATCACGGGCAAGAGCGCTGTGGGCGGAGTACAGCATCCAGAGAATAAGCAGGTTAAAGGTAACCAGCATAACCCCCAGAAAGAACCTGAAGCCCTTGAACTGGCGGATTATGCTCCTGTGTTTTTTAATTTGCTCCGTCATCTGTATCTCCTGCGTTTTCATGCTGGGTGGAGTCAGAAATCACCGGCATCGGTGTCACGTTCTTTTTGTCTTTCTGAAGCTGCGGGCCAAAGATGGAAGAACTATCAGACGAAACCGGAGCGCTGCGGCGGGCAGGATAGCCCATACCGTGAGTCATACCGAACATCAGAAGATCGTTTAAGTCCGACTTGATGCCGTTGGCGGTTACGGTAAAGCTGTTAATCGACTCTTTTTTAAGATCGACGTCAAACACGATGTCAGAAACCAGCTTTTTGCCGTCTACTTTCAGGTAGCCCTCTTCCACGAAGCCTACCATAGCTTTCTGCTCTTTATTGTTGAACACAGGGCCCTCTAATGAGAGCTTGTATTCACCGCGCTTGTGACCGTCACGCATCTCCTGCTTCCAGAGCATGTCGTTGTAGCCTTCAAGACGTACCGAGCTTAAAGAGCCCTGAGAGCCCACATAGAAGTTTAAAAAGAAGTTTTCTATCTGCTTTTGTTCTTTCATGCCCGGCTGATGATTTAACGACACGTTTTTAAGCGTAAACTCGTTCTGCCCCACGTTGAACTGCGCCTTGCCAAGAGAGATGGAGGCGAAGTAAGGCAGTGTCGGGCCGTCCTCATCCACAAAGTAATGCAGTGCACTCAAGAGCTCGGCCTTTTCCATATAGATGCCGTCTTTCTGATTGGAGTCCTGGCACAGTACCCTGTCTGAATTTGCTCTTACCATAATGTCAGAAGGCTTATAGTCAGCGTCAGGATTTACCATATAGCCGTCCGCATAGGCCACGAATTCTGCGTCTGTAAGCGTACAGCTATCACCAAAGCCTATACCCAGAGGAATAAGAGCGCTGGTATTCTCTGCAGGGGTAATGGTAAGACTGAGCTCAAGCGGGGATATTCTGAGCACTGGAGGCGCAAGACGAGACTCGGAGAAAGCCTTGAGCGTAGCTTCAGCTTTCGGGGAGAATTCGGTCTTGACCACAAAAGGATACAGAATAGAGGTAGTATCAAAACTGTGCTGAAGCGTATCTTTATGATAGACCGCAAAGGTACCCTTTTTCATAAACAGAGAGGAGTCCTTCTCGTTCTTGGTAAAGACCAGACGGATTTCGTTATCAAGATGCCTGCTGGCTTTGGCGGCCATCCTGTCGTATATCTGATTGGAAATGAAGATGCCCGTACCGACTGCAGCCGGCAGAGTCGCAATCGCCGTTATGGCAAGCTTTCTGAAAATACCCATTTGTAAAAAATCCCGTTAAACATTTTCTTAATGATAGCTAGAAGCTATACGGGAATACGGGTAACTAGGGGCAGAAAACAGGGCAAGAACCAGATTTTTAAAGATTGCCCCTATGTTGCTTGTCTTAAATTAAAGGCAGCTCTACAATAAAGATACTCTTTGATATTT
>DMTG01000121.1 GCA_003477345.1 Succinivibrionaceae bacterium
AGGCAAATCCCCTGGCGCATTATGAAACCACCGGGCCTGAAATCTATGCTGATCTTGATGGCCATATTGACTATCTGGTAGCCGGAGCCGGCAGCGGCGGTACTTATACAGGGGTAGTCAGATACTTAAAAGAGCAGAATCCTAAAATTCAGGGTGTTCTAGCAGATCCAGAAGGCTCTACCATGGGCGGAGGCGAGCATCACGACTACAACATAGAAGGAATCGGCAATGATTTTATTGCAGATACCATGGACATGTCGCTTGTCGATAAAGTGATCAAGGTAGGGGACAGCGCAGCCTTCAGCGAAACCCGCTCTCTTGCAGGAAACGAAGGCGTAATAGCCGGGACTTCCTCGGGCGCGGCGCTGAGCGCGGCAAGAGCTCTGGTTGAGGGCGGCGCTAAAGGAAATATTGTAGTGATTTTCCCTGACAGAGGAGACAGATACTTTTCAAAAGGACTGTTCTAATGACAAAAATACAGCCACGCAGGTGGCTGTACTGTAATTAAGACCGCTAAGAGGTTTGTCTAGGCGGCGTTTTGGTGTTCATCAGCGTCCTCTGGGAGATCGTCATAGGCGGAAATTGCCTTGTCAAAGCGCTCTAACACATCTTCAAGCCTGTACAGACCATCGGCATTTTTCTCAAGTCCCTTGAGAAAAATCGGGTAACTTACAGGCTGAGTTTTGAGATCAAGTGAAGTACGCTCTCTTAACTGGGTAGTGCTCTGATATACGAGGTTCAGAGATACATACTCTTTGCCGTCTCTTCCAAGCCATTTTTCAATTGCCAGCTTTGATCCGATAGGAGTTTTCTTTTCAATGCTGTCAGGCAGGAGATAAGGCTCGTTTTCAAGCGCTGCAAGTACACTTCCTATGTTGGAGTCATGTCCGCAAAGAAAAGCAAACTTGCGACCGTCAGTGGTAAGCTCTTTTCTGATTTCCTTAAGTAAAGGATGGGCTACGTTTACTGCTACCACAGGTGCAGTAAACAGTACATCAATGTATACGTCCTTGATTCTTGAAATAAGCTCCCAGTCCTTTAAGGAAAGCTTATGGCCAAAGCCTGCCTTTAGAGGATCTTTCTCTTCATAGTACTGCAGGATAAAGGCATCACTGGCTGAGGTGGCTGTCTTAAGCGACCCCTTCATTTTCGGCTCTTCATTCTGTTCCAGGATTATCTTGAGATCGTCATAGCGGAATTTGGTGAAGCCTTCCTTTCTGGCTTTCTCTGAATTTTTAAGATCCAGAGTGTTTTCAAGCACTCTGTAGGAATCCTTTAAATCCTCGCAGATGCCGGTAAAACCTTTAGCGCCGCCCATAGCCTGAATCTGCTGCATGGCCTTTTCTTTGAAGGCCTCGCTGATGAAGGTCAGCTGCGGGCAGAACACCGGATCCATCTTGCTGGGGGCAAATTTATGTTCTACAGCAATATCGGCAACCGGCAGCATGCCGCTTACAAAGTAATGAGCAGTTGCTATGGTGCGCTGCGTGGAGTTTGCGTAAATCCTTACTTCTCCGTCTTTAGGCTGAGCATTTTCCTCAAAGAGACCTTCACTTTCAAAGTATTTTCTGAAGTACTGTCCCATCATGGTTTCAAGCTGTCCGCCGCGCAGCGACAGTTCACTTGGACCTGAGGTCCAGTTAAACCACTTGTGAGGAGTGATCTGCTCGAGATCAGAACCCTTATCTGACAGAGGGGAGCGAATATTATGACGGCTTAGGAGAACTGCCTCTTTTAAAAGATATTTGCTGTGAAATCCGTTGGTATCATTCACAGGCATCGCCTGAGATTCTCCGCTTGTGAGAAATAATGACAGGCATAAAGCCAGTACACCTTGTTTTAGCTGCATTTTATAAATTTCCTTATGTCAAGATTTATTGATTTACAGTACTAGAAAACAGTGAATAGTTATTAGTTAAAACTTTATCACTGAAGAGGAAGAATAGAATTTTTCCAGAAAGGAATTTCTAAAATTGGTAGAGCCGATCACAAGACTAATTTTCTCTGGATATCAGTAAGTCTGTAAGAGAAATCCTGCGATCGGCTCTTAATACTGAAGGTTTTAGGCTTTTTTAAAAGGGAATGCCGTCGTCGGCTATGCCGTTAGGCTGGCTTTCCTGAAAATTTTCAGCAGCAGGCTGCGGATTTTGCGCGGCGGCATTTACCTCCTGCGCAGGAGCCGAATTCTTATAGGCCCCATAAGTCTGTGCAGCGGCCGGAGGCGTATTAAGCGGAGCGCTGCTATTTTGAGTCTGCGGCGCATTAGCAGAATTTGTCGGCTGCCAGTTACTGCTGTCGGCGCCCTTTCTTGGCAGCAGCTGGATGTCGTCGGCTACTATTTCAACGATGGTTCTAGGTTTACCTTCCTTGTCATTGTAGCTTCGTGAGGTCAGTTTTCCTGAAAACAGTGCCTGACTTCCTTTATGCATATTCTGCTGGGCAAAATCCGCCAGGTATGACCAGGCAACAATTCTGAACCAGTAGGTTCTGTCTTTCTTGTTTCCGGTGCTGTCTGTATAGGGATCATCTACCGCAATGGATAGCGTTGCGGCAGTTTTGCCGGAAGAGGTTTTGCGAATCATTGGTTCATCGCCTAAAGTTCCAAAGACAGTCACCTGATTGAATTTCATTTTTGCCTCCAGAAAAAATTTTTCAGTATGTGAATTTATTCTATCTGCTTTTCAAAGTACAGATAGTATATACGATGTACAGGCCTACAAAAATTATAAGAAGGTGAAATAAAAGTGGGCACCTGTGTTTAGTATAGATAATCATGCCTATAATAAATGCGGATATTCTTATCGTTGTAACTGTCAGTCTGACTCGGATCACAGGCTTTATAGCTGTTATGAATAGGCATAATTTATGTCAATAGTTTCTTTTTTAGAGCGTTCACGAAACGTAGATATGCTGCATGGCACGCTTTGGGATAAGCTTTTAATCTTTTCTTTTCCTCTGGCCCTGACCACTATCCTTCAGCAGCTGTTCAACACGGCTGATGTGGTTACTCTTGGCAATTTTGTCAGCGCAGAAGCGATGGCAGCCGTTGGCAACAACGTGCCGATTATCGGTCTGGTGGTGAATTTATTTGTCGGACTCTCGATAGGAACCAATGTAGTAGTCGCCAGATACATAGGCATGGGCGATCCTAAAAAGGCCAACGATGCGGTGCACGTATCGATCCTGCTGGCGGTTCTTGTTGGTATTCTGGTCGCCCTGGCAGGAGAGTTTTTCTGTGAGGAGATCATAGAACTTATGGAGGTTCCTGATAATGTAAAACAGGAAACCTCAAGCTATATGCGCTACTTCTTTATAGGTATCCCTTTCATATCCATAAACAATTTTGAAGCTGCGCTGTTCAGAGCCAAAGGCGACACGGTATCTCCGCTGCTGGCCCTGTTCTGGGCAAGTCTTGTAAATATCGCAGGCAATCTTCTGTCAGTACTGGTTCTGGACGCAGGTATTGAAGGTGTGGCGGTTTCTACCACAATAGCCAATGGCGTATGTTCTCTATATCTGTTTTATCTGCTCAGAAAAGACAGGAATATTCTGCATGTCACAATAGGCCGTCTGTTTTATCTTGATACCAAGAAGGCCTGGGCGATTATTGCCATAGGACTGCCTTCAAGTCTGCAGTTTATGGTGTTTTCCTTATCAAATCTGGTGATTCAGTCAGCTATAAATTCCTTAGGCTCTGATACCATGGCAGCCTCGGTTGCGGCCTTTACCATAGAAATCAATATTTATGCCGTGGTTAATGCGTTCGGACTGGCTTTGACTACTTTCATAGGTCAGAACTATGGCGCGGGCAATCTGGAGCGCTGCAGACGGGTTTTCTGGGTGGATATCAGGCTTAATATGCTGATAACCGTGATAATTACTCTCTTAACCGTTATCTTTGCAAGAAATCTTCTAGGAGAGTTTACGGACAGTGAGACTGTGATAGCCATCGGCATGACGCGTATTCTTTACGTTGCGGCACCTCAGCCTATCGGAGTGATTATGGAAAGTCTGGCTGCCGCCATGCGAGGCTACGGCTATTCTCTGCCTCCTGCTCTGGCAAGCCTGATCGTAGTCTGCGGAGTAAGACTTCTCTGGGTATATACGGAATTTCAGCAGTGGCATACCTTTGAAGCTCTGATGGTAATCTATCCTGTAAGCTGGATTTTAAATGTACTCTTTCTTACTGTGCTGTATATTTTTCAGCAGAAGAGCATCAGACAGAAATCCGGCGGTATCTGAAGTAAGTCTGATTCCAAAAAAAGCCTGCCTTTTGTTATGGCAGGCAGCTCTGCCTTCACTCGGCATGTCCCTCTGAGTCGAGCTCAACCCAGACACACTGGGTTTGGCCTGCAGTGGCCTGTCCGCTGGCGGCTGTGACTTTTGCTATATTGGCAGAACTTTTTATGACAATGACTGATACAACATTGGAACTTAGGGTTTTGCTGACGGTTGCCATATCAAAACTCAGTACTGTCTCGCCTGTCTTTACTTCATCGCCAACCTTCTTGTGGGCAGTGAAGCCTTCACCGACATAACGTCTGGATCCAAGTCCGCAGGTGATATAAATTTCGATTCCGTTTACAGAACGAATAGCAAAGCCATTATTAGAACTTATCAGGCGGGTTATGATGCCTTCGCAGGGCGCTAGAATCTGATTATTGTCAGGAATAAAGGCAATACCGTCACCTATGAGCTTTTCTGAAATAACTACGTTGGGCACTTCCTTTAATGGCAGAATCGTCCCGTTGACCGGAGCGCGCAGTATAAGATCTGCGTCGATGCTCTCTGGCTTTATTGCGGCAGGCGAAATTTTAAATAATTTTGAAAAAAAAGACATTTATTCTATTTCTTCTCTGAGATTAAGGTTATTTATAATGGCGTTTAATTCTTTTCCGGTAAAGGACTGCATTACTTTATCATAAAGAGCCCGGTCAAACTCCGGTTTTATATCCTCTATATTAAGTCTTTCCACTGCACTTCTTAATTTATAGATCTGATATGAGGCCACTGTTATGTAGGTAGCTCCCATCCTGTAGAAAAAAGGAACCAGTTCTATTCTGGAGGCATATCTGCCAGCGATCCCTACTGGTACACCGGCATCGTGGGCCGCCTTGGCTGCCATGACAATCATTTTGGCTAAGGCAGGAGTAAAGGCGACATCAGATTCCCTTGGTGCTGCTGCGTAGTCGGCAAGAGAACTGGTGCCAATTATAAAGCGGGAGCACTGGTTGGCAAAGGCGGTGGCAGACAGCACGGCAGCCGGGGTTTCTATCATGAGGGCGGTTTCATAAGGAGAAATTCTGCAGCCCTCTTCTATAAGCTCCTTCTGGCACTGCTCTATCAGCATATTAAGATACTTGCTTTCAGAGAGTCTGGTAACCAGCGGCAGCACAATGGAAATCCTGTGATCTGGGCAGGCTTTGAGCAGTGCTCTGATTTCTCTTTTTAAAAGTCTCGTTCCTACGCAGGCTCCGTAGCCTTTGAGCGGAGTGTCTTCATCTACCTGTACAGGGTAGAGCGGTTTTTTATCTCCTGCAAAGTCAAAGGTTCTGGCAGCAATCGGAGCATCCTTGTCAATATTGCAGAAGATATCTCGAAAGACGCGTGTCATTTCATCTTCCGCAGGCTCATGATCGCTGGACAGGAAGAGAAATTCAGATCTCAGCAGACCAAGCCCGTGCTCTCTTATGATCCGGTTGGAGCCTATTTTTCTGTCAGTGCCTACGGAGCAGGCAATGGTTATGTTTAGCAGCGAATCGTCGAAAACCTCGCTGTTGAGATCTATTTTTTCAGAAATGATTTCGGTGGTGGCTTCCGGCGGATCTACTATCACAACGCCGTTGTTGGCATCGACAATCAGGGGAGAGCCGTTCTTGATGGCGGCGGTTACCCCGCTTACTCCGAATACGGATGGGATGTTCAGTTCTTTTATGACCGTAGCCAGATGCCCGGACGGACTGCCTGATTCTAAGATGAGCGCGCTGATAAGATCTACTCTTAAAGACAGAAACTGAGCCGGGGTAAGATCTTTTGCGACAATGATGCATTCTTTTTCCAGAACCGGCAGATCAACAGTCAGCTGCTCGCTTCTTGAAAGCGTGTATATAAACTCTCTTACAATATTTCTAAGTTCTCTGTTGTCGCTTTCCGATTCAGGATCTTCTCTTCCTGAAAAGAATTTTGCCAGATTCTGCTGCAGCACCATTCTGGCAGCCATTACTGCACTGTTCCCCTTATTTATATTGTCTATCACCTCTTCAACGTTATGCTGGTTGCTGATAAAACCGGCTGCGGCATCGAAGATATCGCGATCTTTGACCTGAGAGGGACTGCAGATCCGCTGCAGTCTTTCTGCAAATTCTTCAGAACGCTTCAGGAAGCGGGCGATTTCTGCATCGGCATCCATACTGGCAGTTTCCAGATGGTCAAGGTTATCCTCGTCGCTGTGGCTTATTACTAAGGTTTTTCCGGTAGCAATGCCTTCTGAGATTGCAATTCCTGACAAAGTAAACATGGTAGCGTCCTCTGGCTTGCGCATGGTTCTGTGTTTATAAGGGAGAACAGAAAAGATACTGTTCACCCTATATTGTATATTCTAGCGGAGCTTTATTGTTTGTCTGAATTTTCAAATTCCAGGATTCCTTTCTTTTTTTGAATCTCCAGATAGATTTTGGTTCCTGCACAGACGGCAGCAGGAGGAACAATCAGATTGAGCAGCGGAATTGAAATGCAGACAGACACAATGCCTCCAAAGGAAAGATTGGTCAGCAGGTTGTAGCTTAGATCCTGCTTCATGACGGCAAACGGTATTTTATGATTGTCGTAGGCGTAGTCACAGTACTGTATGCTGCCCATGAAGGCTGCAAGCAGGAACCATAGTACCGGAGATACGATATTGACTCCCGGGATCACGGATATTATCAGGCAGCCTAGCAGTCTTGGCAGAAAATACATCTGTTTGCGCATTTCTCTTGCAAGAATTCTAGGTACGTCCTTCATGATTTCAGCAAAGCTCATATCATCAGAACTTTTTCCTGACAGGATTAGTTCTGCCTTGTCAGCAAGAAGTCCATAGAACGGGGAGGCAATGATGGTCGCAACTGTTGAAAAAATATAGAAGCCTGCGAAGACTATGGTCGTACCTAAGAGAAATATGACTATATAGGCAAGAAAAAGCAGAAATTCAGGAAACATGTCAAAAAGGTAGTAGACGGCGGCACTCATGTACGAGAAAAGCACATAGCCTGCGACGCTTAAAATAATTATATTTACAATTATCGGAATGATAATATAGGTGCGGCATTCTTTTGATATTGCTAGCAATAATCCCGCCTTTAAGCAATTTATCAGTTCTGGCAGGGTAATTTGTGGAGCAGGGGATGTTTTTATCATTTTTTGAACTCGTGCATCTGTTAAAATATGTCAGTTGTATCGAAGCAGCTTAATAAATATGATACAAAAAAAATTAACCAAAGTTTATTTTGGTAACAGGAGTAATATTTAATGTCCCTAAATGATTCTAGTGCCGTTATTCTTCTTATAGGAGCACTCGCAGTCTTAGCCTTCGTGATTCACGGTCTGTGGTTTTCCGGAAATAGCGTAAATCGTAAATTAAATAAAGGAAGTAAGGAAGATCAGGAGATCATAAAATCACAGGGAGTAGGGAAAGTCCGCATTGTGTCTTCAGAACTTTCAAACGGTGCTGGAAATGAAATAGAGACATTTGACTCTGCAAGCATTCAGAAAAAGCCTGCTCCTGTTGTTAAGAAACCGGTAAAGGAAAATACCGGAGAATCGGTAATAGAAATTTCAGACGGTTCCTCTCAGGCTGCTCCCATTGATGATATTTACGAGCTTAATGTTATGGCAGAGCAGGATAAGCCTTACGGCGGAGAAGATCTCAAGGAAATCTGTGATCACTACGGTTTCCTGAGAGGCGAAGGCGATCTCTTTTACGTATATGAGGATGAATCCAGACAGAAAGTGGTCTTTCGCATCTGCTCTCTGACCCGTCCTTATAATTTCCCAAAAGATATGGCAGGTTTTCATACAGATTCGCTGGCTGTTTACATGAAGCTTCCTGAAAGAGGCAAGGCTTACTCCTATTTTTCAGCGATGCGCATGGCTGCTGAGATTTTTGTGGACAGACTAGGCGGCAAAATCAAAGACAATAACTACAATCTGCTGACCAAGGAAGATCTTGATGCCATGAGTGCCAAGCTGCGTCAGTACGATCAGGGAGTTTAATATGGTTGATAAGGTTTCATACAGAAAACTGGTTGACCTGTTGAACAACTATGCCAAAGCATATTATGTTGATGACAATCCAGTAGTTCCTGATGCCGAATACGACAGACTCTATCGCGAACTTGAAATGATGGAGGCTGCCGATAATTCCATAGTGGCAGAGGATTCCCCTACACTGAGAGTTGGCGGCAAAATCTTAAGCGCTTTTGAAGAAGTGGAGCACCGGGTC
>DMTG01000153.1 GCA_003477345.1 Succinivibrionaceae bacterium
ATCAGTAGGGTAATAGGAATCCCCCTGGCTTCAGCCAAGGGGAGCTGTCGATAAAAAGATTGTGAAACTGTTAACTGCATAACTTTCAAAAAAGCTTATTTATGCCAAATTATTTTTAAATCTAAAAAGACTTTTGCTAATTTACGATCTCCACCTTCAAAAGGAGCAGTCTGTGCACAAATTTCTAGCCTTCGTAAATAAATCTTTAAGATCCTCAGTTATTTGTCTGGGGGCATTGTTTATGCTCCCTGCTGCCACCGCATCTACCGAAAACCCTGCTGAGGAGGTTTATGTTTTCGGACATAAAATCCCGGATACCGACACTATATCAGGAGCAATTTCTGTTGCCCATTTCTACAGGGAGCGCGGACTGAATACTGTGGCCGTAGCCCAGGGGAAACCCAATCCTGAAACTCTTTTCCTGCTTGACAGATTCAAGGTTAAAGTGCCAAAAGTCATTGACAGAATTGATGGCCATAAGTTTATTATGGTTGATTTTTCAGACGTTGCGCTGGCGCCAGATGATTTCACGCCTGCCAACCTGTTAGGAATAATCGATCACCACAAGCTAGGCGACGTAACCTCAGAGAGTCCTATTGAATGCTATATCAAGCCTCTAGGCTCTGCTAACACTATCGTAAAACAGCTCTATGATGACTACGATATAAAAATTCCCAAGGATATTGCAGGCATGATGCTAGGTGCCATTTTATCTGACACCCTGATTTTCAAAAGCCCTACCACCACGAGGGATGACATCAGGGCTGCATATGAGCTGGCGGCAATTGCCGGTATAGAGGATGTTGAAGCCCTCGGCAGAGAACAGCTGACAGCAAAAAGCGATCTAAGTGCGCCTGTAAGTGAGCTTTTAATGCGTGATTTCAAGAAGTTTGACATCAATAACCATAAAGTAGGTGTAGGACAGCTTGAGCTTTTGGAAATCAAGAGCGTTAATGCTGATCTGAAGGCAAAACTCTTAAAGGAAATGGAAAAGGTAAAATCAGAGCAGAGCTACCACACTATTATGCTGGTTATTACCATCCCTGATGAAGGCGGATCGGCAGTTCTCATAAGATCAGACAGCAGAGAACAGCTTCTAAAAGCCTTTAACGCTCCAGACGATGACAGTCTCAAGATAGTCAAGGGTCTGCTCTCAAGGAAAAAAGATATAGTGCCAGTTCTGTACCAGGCACTTCCTTAGATAAACTTCAGAAACCAGCTCCGTCTAGTACGGAGCTGTTATCGTATAAGAAGATATTTTAATTTAGGTTCATAAGACTCTGCAGCTTAATAAATTTAAGCTAAAGCCTTTGACAGCCCATGGCTGAAGCCAGGGGCTTTTCAGGCACAATTTGGTAAAATATTAAAAAGGCTGAGGTTTTAAACAGCCACCACTTACTATAATCGGCTGGATTTTTCAGGTTCTATGCCGTAGCTTGCAACTACTGCCCTGAGCTTTTTCAGAATTTCGTTCTGAATCTGCCTTACACGCTCCCTCGTCAGATTTATTTTTTCTCCGACCTCTTCTAGAGTAAGAATATCCGCATCATTTAAGCCAAAACGGTGCAGAACCACGTTCTGCTCTTTTGGAGGAAGCATTTCAAACCAGTTTTTAATTATCTTTTCAAGCTCGTCTCTGTCTATATAATCTGCAGGAGAATCGCTGTCATTATCAGGAATATTGTCAAGCAGCTGTACGTCTTTGTCATCTTTGCCTATTTTGGCGCTGGTTCCTATCTGATTGGACGAATTAAAAAGCGCCAGCAGATCTCTTACATGATCAGGATCTTTATTGGTAGCTTTCGCGATTTCATTGATTCCAACTTCTCCAGAATCGCTCTTTGCTGATAGCTGTCTTTTGGTTTTCAGCAGTACATTGATTTCTTTAATCACGTGCACCGGCAGTCTTACGATTCTGGACTGACTCATAATCGCCTGCTCTATGCGCTGTCTTATCCACCAGGTGGCATAAGTTGAAAATCTGAATCCCCTCTCAGGTTCAAATTTTTTTACGGCATGAATCAGCCCAAGATTGCCCTCTTCTATCAGATCCAGCAGCGGCAGACCACGGTTGCGATAATCACGTGCGATTTTGGCGACCAGCCTTAAATTTGACGTGATCATGGTATCAGTTGCAGCTTTATCCCCCGCTCGGGCTTTTTTACTGATTTCCGCTTCTTCTTCCTGAGTCACCAGAGGGTATTTACGAATAGAATTAAAGTAGGTTGCCAGCAAATCGTCTTTATCAGATTCGCTGCTTTTAGCCATAGTCTCACCAGGCTCAGTGAGCTCTTCGTCCAGATCTGCCCCAATAGCATCCGCGTTTTTCAAAATTTCAGCAAATTCTGAATCCTGAATTTCACTTTTGGGTGCTTCAGTCTTACCAGATACGGTATTTTTGACCATCGCTAAAATCCTTAATTCTGTCTAACCTGTTCAGTATAAATTGATCAGTAAAAGCCTGACAAGAATAAAACCAGTATCTTGTGATCTAAAAAAACATAATATTCTTAAATAATGCCGTAACATGTTAATTATTTAGAATATGGCGTTTTTTTCTAATTTTAAGCGCCAGAACGGTCAGAAAGTCTTATTCATACCTTTTTACAAACTCTCTGGCATAAGAGCCTTGGCGGCTTCTTAAAGAAGGAATGCCCGGCACCGCAGGAGCAGAGCTTCCTTCATGATCAAAGCCCACTCTGCCAGAGAGAATCTTCTGATGAGGGCCTAGAATATAGTCTGGCAGATACTCATATAATTTTGCGGCATCCTCAAGAAAATTAAGATAGATCCTGACTATCTTTCTAGCCATTTCAAGACACTCTGACACATCTTTATTAAGATAGAGAGAACGTAGCAGAGTTATAAACAGCGATTCGACTGTTCCCTCAAGACAGTAGGCTTTATATCTGCCGTCACTGGTCCTTTGAAGATAACTTAGTATCTCACTGGTGCCTTCCATCTTTTTAATGAAATCTATGCGGCTGACTGCCTCAGTGTCCCATATTTCCTTAAATTTATTAATCAGACTGCAGAAGTCATTTCTGCCGATTACGCGCTCTAAGGCAGCACTGTCTGCCTGGATTTCTCTGGTGTAGTTTTCTATAAAGAAACGGTGAATCTCAGCCTTGTCTAAGGTAGACAGACTTTCAAAATCGAGTGTCTCACTGTGAACAGGAACGGTTCCCTCTATCCTGCTGCCGTCTGAGCAGTTATGGCATACGGCTTTATCTTTAAAGGCGTTAAGCAGTATCTCCATATGACGAATACTCATCTTGTAAAAGTATCCGCTCTCGCACATGCCACCGAAGTTGCCCTCTGTCAGATCTGAAATTTTATAGGCGCCACGGTCATCTTTTACCTCGTGCTCCTGATAGAGCCTGGTATATTGTGAATGCAGCTGTTTCTGACCTACTTTTCTGCCGTTATCCAGGCCGAACAGATACAGATTGGAAAACCCCATATGCAGAGCAGAAGACAGCCCCATATTGCCCACCAGAGGATTGATAAGCTGTGCGACATTGAGAAATCCGGCCTCAGGGATTCGGCTTACTGCCATCCAGTAGAAAGGTTCATCTGGTTTCAGAAAAATGGCGGTGTTAGTGAAGATATCCTGCGTATCAGGATGCACCACATCGGCTGCCAGCAGAATTATGTCATCAAAGAAATGTCTGTCGGGAATATTCAGAAGCGTCTGCGCTATCTGTGGCGTACGTTCAGTGCAGGCATAAAAATCAGGCTTAATCCCTGCATGATAAAGAGAATCCAGCGCTGTTCCGCAGGCGATGATCAGCGCCTTGTCCTGATTTTTTCTAAGAAAAGGAATGTCAGCATCCAGAGAAGGGCCGCTGCCTACTATAAAAACCGGCAGTCTGAACAGCTCACTGTCTTTTTGGGCTGATTCAGGAATACTTACAAAATGCTTATGATTTTTTACTGCATACAGAGCATGAGAAATTCCAAACATATGATCATCAAAGAACCCCATGGCATTAAAGGTTCTGGTGTAGTCTTTCTTAAGTTCCAGCTTCATCTTCGAGATAGTCTCGCTCTGATAATGCACGAACTCCCAGAAAAAGCTCGACAGAAATCTTCCGTGATTAAGGTAGAACTGGTGCATATCATCAAAAAGCTGCTCAGGGGTCTGCCCCACCATAAGATACATACCGAAATTGTTCTCGTGTACATATTCAAGCAGATGTGCCCAGTCAAAAGCGTGCAGCGAGGCAAAAAAGAGATCTGTATCTGGTTCAACCGCTATCAGATTTACGATTTCCACCCTTGCATATAATTCAGCCAGCGGATAGCCAAGACCAATGCCCAGCATGACGCAGTTAGGCATGGACATGGTAGACAGCGGAGTCAGGTTTTCTCTTTCACTCTCAGAATATACCCCTACGGCCTCATTTAAATAGCGGAAATGAATCTGCCCGCACCAGTCATGCTCCTTTTCATACTTAACAATGCGAAAGATATTATTCTCAAGAGCAGTTTCCACCTGCTTTGCGCAGTAGGCAAACGGGTCATCGGTTTTATAGAAAATATCATTGCTGTCGGTAAACAGCAGATTGGGAATTCCATTTTCGCTGCAGAAAAACTCCAGGGTTCTTTTAGGCCTGTAGTCTTTAAAGGTTCTGGCAATATCCGGCAGATATTTTTCAAAGGCCTTGAGATTATTCTCGAAGTTGGCTATCAGCCGGTCTGACATCTCAGACTGCTGCAGCTGAAGTTTCTTAAGGCGCGCCAGATCTTCTGCTTTAAGATCCTTTTCATCTAGCATGGCTAGCTCTTCAATTGACATCTGTTTTCTGCCGCTGTCTGACACTTTGCTACCCCGGATCTCTGGTCAACTCAATCTTTAGATACTTAACACTATGTCCTTATAAAATTTTTACATATTTTTCTTTGAGATAATGAGAGAAAAAACCAAATCTGCAAAAAAAGGCGGAACTAACCGTCCCGCCTTTATGCTGATGCCCTCTCCGGGGCCTTCTTCATATGAGATCTTAGAAATTGTAGTCTGCGTTAAGATAACCGCCTACATTAGAATCAGTATCAATGGTGCGGATTTTGTCACCTGAATGATTGTAGATCTTGTAATCCCTGTCAAAATCCACGCTTACACCGGCACGGATGTTAAACGCAGTCAGCGGAGTTATTATCAGACCCAGTTTGGCATTGGAGCTTTCCTCAATCAGGTAGCCCTTGTGGGCCAGGACAGAATTATCCTTTAACTGATAGACTTCCTGATTTTTTATAGCCAGCGACGCCTCTGCAGCAACATACTCGTTAAAACGGTATCTGGCCGCATTCTCAGATCCGATAACCGCACTGAAGCCTAAATCAGACGGATCGCGGTAACGCAGTGCCAGAGCAGGCAGTATGCGGGATTTGGCCTTGTTGATATCTCCGGCCACGCCAGCCTGTATGGAAAAATCTTCATTTATAACAAAGCTAAAACCTGCTCTAGGTCTTAGAGAATAGTTGTCTGTGACGTGAAACTCATCTTCCCAGCCTAAGGTTGCCTCTGCTCCTACAAAATACCCGACCGTGGTGTTAATTGAGCCTTCGTAATGAATGTCGCCAAACAGCAGGTGTAATTTGTCTATTGGAGAATAGCGGGAAAAATTATAATCGGTTGTTTTATAGCCGGCTGTAAAAATATCATTGCCAAAAGCTATCTTATAGACTTTGGTTGACATGTTGCCATAGCTGCCGAACTTTGTCTTGTCAGTAGCGCTGACATCTCCACTTACCCATAAGGCCTGGGCCGGCATAGCTGACAAACCAGCTAGGATGACTGACATTAGCAGCACTTTACGCATAAAGAAATCCCCTTCGTTGAATCCTCAACAAAGTCAAGACCGATTTTAATTATTAAATTATTTATTTGGTTGAAAAATCTACGTTGGATTTTTCTTTATGCTGTAGTTCTTATAATCTGAGTTTAGAATATACATCAGTTATGTTACAGAAATCATAAGATTTTTTCAATAAAAACTGCGAATTTGCTCACATTTTTTATAAATTAGGCAGTAAAAATCTAAATTTTGACTGGCTCTAGACAAAAAATGACGAATACAGACTTTGCCTGACGGCTATTTTTTTGATTCTGCCTTATCGTCTTTTTCTATAACACGATAAAAAGTTTCCGTAGGCTTTATAAGCCCAAGTTCAGACCGTGCCAGTTCTTCTATGGCTTTATTTCCCTGCTGCAGATCTTCGATTTCATCTTTGACACGCTGATTGCGCTGCACAAGAGAATTTACCTTTTTCTCAGCCTGTTCTACCTGCGAAGCTTCCTGCTGATACTGCTGTATACCATTACGCCCGTAGAAGATATCATAGGCAAGATAGCACAGCAGAAGTACCACAGCTAACTGAAATAAACGCATAGCAAACACCACTCAAGGGAA
>DMTG01000261.1 GCA_003477345.1 Succinivibrionaceae bacterium
CGCTCTTGAGGCAATGAGATCCAGAACTGCGGTGGCTGCCAGCTCATCTGAACTGCAGCGCATGGCTTCGTGCATGGTTCTGAATTCTTTCTTCATCAGAAGATTATCTGAATTCAGAAGTTTGAACATTTCATCAGACAGCTTGTCAGGAGTGCAGTCTTCCTGAATGTACTCGTTTACTACCTTGTGCTTGGCTATAAGATTCGGCAGAGAATAAGTATCCACCTTAAGCATGCGTCTGCCTATCAAGGCAGTCACTGAGCTTACCTTGTAGGCAACGGCAAAAGGAACTTTGAGCAGCATGCTCTGAAGGGCGATGGTGCCGGAGGTCAGCAGGATTGCATCACAGGAGGCAATCACGTCATCGGTAGCCCCGACATAAACCGTAATCGACAGATCAGGAGCGTTTTCAAGCCAGATATTCTTGATTAAGGTTGCCAGCTCGTAGTTTGGAACTGAACTTACAAAACATACCTTTGGCATGCGCTTTTTAATGCTGCGGGCAACCTGACAGTATATAGGCAGCATGGTTTCAATGATACCGGCGCGTGATCCCGGCATAATACCCATAACCTTGTCGGTGATCTTCTCAACGCTGCGACGGTAAAGATCAATACGCTCACGGCAGACTTCAGGATCAATATCCAGATCAATCTGATTTGCCAGCGTATGGCCTACATACTCACAGGCCATGTCATTCTTATCGTAGAATTCCTTTTCAAAAGGCAGTAAAGTCAGAACCTTGTCGCATGAAGCCTTGATGGTCTTCATACGGCCCTGACGCCATGCCCATACGGAAGGACTTACGTAATGAACAGTTGGAATTCCAAGCTGCTTGAGTCTGCGCTCTACTGTAAGATTAAAATCTGGCGCGTCAATTCCTATCAGCACGCATGGTCTGGCGTTTTTGAGGATACTGCTTATCTGATGACGTATTTTCAGTATCGGAATCAGCTTGGAGAGGACTTCTGTAATGCCCATCACTGCCAGCTTTTCGATGCTGAAATAAGATTTAAAGCCCAGACGGATCATTTTTGGACCGCCTATGCCGATAAACTGCGCCTGGGGATCACGACGCAGTATTGCTTTCATCAGACCGGCGCCTAGTGTATCACCGGACATCTCGCCTGCAATCATGGCATAAAGATGAGGATTATTTGCCATTATCTTACTATTCCACGACCAGATTCTTTCAGAAAATCAACCATAGGCTGAACAGTGGCATCATTTTTAGCCAGCTCCTCTATCTCAGGGAGTGCTTCCTCTATGGTCTTATGCTGCTTGTACAGGATCATGTAGGCTTTGAAGATATTGCTGATACTCTCTTTGGAAAAACCTCTGCGCTGAAGTCCTACCTTGTTAATGCCAAAGGCTTTGGCATAATGGCCTGCGGCCATTACATACGGAGGTACGTCCATATTCAGAGCAGCCATTCCGGCCACGAAAGCGTGAGCTCCGACTCTGCCGAACTGGTGAATTGCAGCCAGACCGCCGAATATCACCCAGTCATCTATGGTGACATGACCTGCTAAAGTCGCATTATTTGAGAATATGCAGTGATCTCCAACCACACAGTCATGTGCCACATGGGTATTGACCATGAAGAGATTGTGCGATCCTACGACAGTTGTATTGTTGCCCTGCACTGTTCCGCGATGCATAGTGCAATGTTCACGTATTACATTGTCATCGCCAATTTCAAGAGTGGTAGGCTCTCCTGCGTACTTAAGATCCTGGCAGCCTTCGCCAATTGAACAGAACTGATATATATGGTTCCTGTTTCCGATCGTGGTTGGACCGCGAATGACACAAAAAGGCTCGATTATGGTGTCATCACCAATTTTCACCTTGCCTTCTATGATTACGTTCTCTCGGATTGTGACATTACTGCCAAGCTCAACTTCTGCGCCGATTTTAGCAGTCTTATCTATATTTCCTGTTTGTTCAGTCAATTGCTTTGCCCTTTATTCTGTTAGTATTAGCGCTTTGCGCACATCAGATCAGCTGTGCAGGCTATCTGACCGTCTACTGTAGCAACACCCTTGAATGATGCAATTCCGTGTCTTTCTTTCAGGTATTCAACATCTAAAATCAGCTGATCTCCAGGGACAACCGGTCTCTTGAAACGGGCCTTGTCGATTGCTGCAAAATAATATAATTCACCAGGCTGCGGCTTGCCAACCATGGTAAAGGCCAGTACGCCAGTTGCCTGAGCCATGGCTTCCATAATAAGAACACCAGGCAGAACCGGTTTGCCAGGAAAATGACCCTGGAAAAAAGGCTCATTGAAAGAGACGTTCTTTACTGCTCTCAGTGTTTTGTGCTCATCTGTAATGGAATAATCCAAAACGCGATCTATCATCAAGAACGGATATCTGTGTGGAAGCAGATCCATGATTTTTTCTATATCCAGTTCTTTGCCTTTGCTATTTACAATTTCGGTCACTTTTTTCCCCTTTTAAACTAGATTACTCACTTGCTTTCTGAGCTTTCAAAGCTTTTAATTCATTTTCAAGCGTAGAGATTCTATGATACATGTCATTGATATGCATATATCTTACGGTATTAATTCTCCACTCTTTATTAGTCTGGCAAGGAATTACAGAAGAATATACGCCTGGCTTATCAACAGAACGCATTACGTTGCTTGCTCCGGTAAATGTTGCGCCATCACATATAGTAATGTGACCGTTGAATACCGATCTGCCGCCGATTATACAGTATCTGCCGATAGTTACGCTGCCTGCTATAGTTGTACAGCCGGCAATGGCGGTACCATCTCCTATACGCACGTTATGAGCAATCTGGCACAGATTGTCTATGATAACGTTGTTTCCTATTACAGTATCGTCAATGGCTCCTCTGTCTACACTGGTATTAGAACCAATCTCGACCATATCGCCTATGATGACGCGGCCGGCCTGTGGAATCTTAATCCATTTGCCGTCTTCATTGGCAAAGCCAAAGCC